>JAIVHQ010000087.1 GCA_020200995.1 Flavobacteriales bacterium | reverse complement strand
AGGGTGAGGTACGCGTTGATTTCAAGTCCGTCGCTGCTCTTGTAGCGCACGGGCTCCATGGGTGCGAGGTGCTCTTCGACGGCTTTGAGGTCGGGACGCGGGGTGTATTGTTTGATCAGTTCTTCCGACTCGCGGTCGTAAAACCAGGATTCAGAAGCGTACTTATCGCCGTAAACCGCGACAAGGAATTTGGAGTAATCCAGCGTGGAACTTTGGAAGGACACCTCGCGGCCCGGGAATTTGCTTTTCAGAAATTTGTAGGACTTCTCCCAGTCTTTGTTGCGCCAGTAAATGCGGCTGCGGTCGTCGGTGTAGGAGGTAGAAATGATCTCGCGGGTGTTGCGGTCGAGCCTGAGCCCTCCGAAGTCCACTTTTCCCTTGGGGTCGCTCTCCATCTTGGTGAGTTTCTTCGTGGTGGGATCCATGAGAAAAAGCGTAGAGAGGTCGAGGTCGCCTTTGTTGGTGACCAGGTACATCATTTTATTGGCTTCATCCCAGCCCGATACGTAGGCACTTTCGGTGACGGAGGTTTCGTAAATCGGCTCGAGCTTGTCGCCGTCCTTGCGGAGGATGGTGCTGTTGCCTTTCTCGTCGGTGCGGTACAGGAGGCGGAGGTTGTCGTCCCAGTCAAAATCGTAACCCGTGATGCGGTCGTTGTTTTCGTACACCATGGTGAGCTCGCCGGTAAAAATCTGCAGGCTGTACAGGTCGTGCCATGCCTTGTCGCGGTCGTTGAGGCCGATCATCATCATGTCGGGGTCGATGTCGCTGACGTTGTAGATCTGCGCCGTCACTTCATCGAGGGGTGTGAGGTTGCGCGATTCGGGCACGGGGTCACCTTTTCCGGAAGGGTCTACAGCGAAGATGTTGATGTTCTCATCGCCGTCCTTGTCTTTGGCGTAGAGGATGTACTTCCCGTCTTTGGTCCAGAAGTAACCGTACAGCGGGCGCTTGCTGTCGGTGAGCGGGCGGGCGTCTTCGAAGGGTTCGTCAAAGGTTTTCACCCACACGTTCATGATGCCTTCGTAGGCCTTCATGAAGGAGATGTACTTGCCGTCGGGGCTGAGCTGACCGCCCGAGATTTCGGGATTTCCGAAAAACAGGTCGCGGTCTATAATAGGTGTGTCTTGGGCCATAGAATTGGTGTTGATTGTCGCCATTGCGAGCAGAAGCGGCAAAAGTAGGATGGATTTTTTCATGAGCGGTGTTTTTCGGATGGTTTTCCAATCGGTGGAATGCGAAGGTAAGAATCGGGAGGGTTTCCCCTTTCGGGAAATGGACGAGCGGGCGGAGTGCGGGACGGGTGGTTGGGATTGATTCGTTAAAAAGAATGAATGTTTACTGCCTTTATTCTGTAAAGCTTCACTTGCTAAGTGCGCGTATCCAAAACATGGTTCCACAAAAAAAGGCCAGCAGACGCCGACCCTTTCTAAGCTTTCAAAAAACAGAATCACTCCACAATAATCGCTTTAGCGGCTTTCCCCTGGTTGGTGATCACTTCCAAAACGTAGGTGCCTTTTGCCAGTTCATTGATAGAAAGTACGGAACTGCGTCCCGATTTTACCAAACGGCCCAAAGCCGAGTACACGTTTACCCTTTCCAACTGCAATCCCTCGCCCAATTGCACATTAACGAAATCGGAAGCGGGATTCGGATACACTGTAAAATCGGCTTGGACAACATCATCGCTCGACAGAAAAGTCGAAACATCATACACGCGGACGTGCCCGTTGTTGAACCCCGGGCCGTTGTTAAAGGGAGCTCCTATTGCTACCGTGGCACCATCGCCCGACAGCGAAACGCTGTGACCGCTCGCATCGCCTTCAGCTGCGCCATCGATGTCAGCGCCGGCCTGAAACCAGGAATTGCCGCTGTTTTGAAACACACGTACGTGCCCGGCATTGTTGCCGTTTCCATCGTTTCTGTGCGCACCGATAGCAACGACATCGCCCGCTGCAGACAGGGAGAGGCTGAAGCCGCTTCGGTCGTCGGGAGCCTCACCAACAATGTCAGCTCCGACCTGCGTCCAATTCCCACCGTCATTTTGAAAGATCCTCACATGCCCGGCGTTATCGCCGGCATTGTCGTTCCTGTCGGCTCCTATCGCTACCCTCGAGCCATCGGCAGAGAGCGAAACGCTGACGCCGCAGAGATCTTCTGAAGCTTCGCCGTGAATGGTCTCCCCCACTTGCGTCCAGGTACCCGCCACATTTTGGAACACTTTTACACTACCCGAGGAAGTGCCGTTCACATCGCTGTACGGAGCTCCGGTGGCCAGCACAGATCCATCAGCCGACAGGTCTACACTCCAGCCGTTGCGGTCGCCGTCAATATCGCCCACAAGATTCTCACCTATCTGCGTCCATGTACCCGCGTTGTTTTCAAACACCCGCACAAGTCCTACATTATAAGCGTCCACACTCACGTCGTACAAGGGTGCACCGATGGCTACCACCGAGCCGTCATCCGACAAGCTTACGCTGTAACCACTCTCATCGTAGGTTGTTACTCCGTCAATATCTTCGCCTACTTGCGTCCAGGTTCCCGCATTGTTTTCGAATATCCTTACATGACCCGTATTGTAGCCGTTATCCTGATTGTAAATGGCTCCGATGGCCACCACAGCACCGTCGCCGGAGAGTGCCACACTCCAGCCGCTTTCGTCAAACTGGGCTTCACCATCAATGTCATCACCGATTTGGGTCCAGCTCCCGGCATCATTCTGAAAAACCCTCACATGGCCTGAGTTGGTGCCGTTTCCGGCATTCTTGTGGGCTCCTATAGCTACCACGGTACCGTCTGAAGATATGGACACACTCTGTCCGCTTTGGTCAAAAGAAGCTTCGCCGGAGATATCGTCACCGATCTGAATTTGTGCAAAACCTGCCATGGGGAGCAGGCAAAGGAGTAAAATTTTTCTCATCGTTCGTTTAATTTTTGTTTGGGTTTAATACCGCGACAACCGTCGACAAAATTACCAAGATGTTGTACTCGAGGTCCCGTCAATGGTTACGCCATGTCTTTTGGTATAAAAAATTTTATGACTTTCCGTTTCAGTACAGTATCGGTTTAGTAACGTGGCCCAGTAAATTGTCAAACTTACTACTGCTGAATCGATTATTGAATTTAAACACAAATTCATCAAGATAATATTGAAGATATCTTGCTGAAATGAAGTGATTTATTCCATTAAGAAGTCTCTTGATATTGCTAATGGCAATGTGAACCCAGGGCAATAATTTACCGGCTTGTTCACCTTCTGTGACCTGGAAAATATGGTTCAGGCGATTGCCCAACTGTCGATAAGCGGGATGAGCATCGGTGCGCGCCGTATGCACGTTTTTAAGCACGGTATTTCTGATTTCATTGATCGCCGGCGTGTTAATACTTTCAGTCGCAATCATTTTAAGGTTACCGCACTTGCCTTTATTCGAGTTATTTGACTCAGATTCCACCATGACCACCACAGGATGTTTACGCTGGCTGCCACGCCCTCGTTTTGGTGGATCTTCATTGTCTTTTTTACCCTTTGATTTGGGGTTTACTGCCGTTATGAAGGCATCGTCCAGTTCGATTTCTCCACTAAGGCGCACCGCCTGATTATCGGCGCCGCCCATCATGATACGTATCCGTTGTTGCAGATACCAAACTGTTGCGATGCGCGTCATGCCAAGCTTTCGTTGAAGTTCCAATGATGAAATTGATTTCTTTGTTTCTGTCATGAAGTAGATGGCATGATACCATTTGTGTATCGGCACATGACTATGCTGAAAAAGGGTGCCGCTGCGTATGCCGGTTCTGAACTTACATGCCATGCACTCCCACTGAAGCCTGGTGCTAAGCCAACTCTGCCTTTCCGAATTGCATTTTTTACACCTTAAACCTTTCGATTCTCGCAGGGCTTTTAAATGAGCAACACATTGCTCCTCGGTTCCAAATTGCTGAAAAAATGATTGTGCGTCCATATCTTTTTTTCGGCTAATTTCACATGTCAGAACTCCACCTATTTACGTTCTGCAATTAAGCGGAAAGTCATAATCAGTAAAATAACAATACGCCAAAAATAAAAAGATTGTTTGGAACTGCGGAATTCTAATTCAAATCGGCTTTTGACGTAAGATACAACAATTTTCGGCCTTACGTTCGGACCATACAGCGGCAATTACTGCGCCAACCAGAGATAATACAATAAACCTGCGCGGAAATGCGGAATGCAGATTCAGGCTCAAATGTGCCCCGTGCCGCCGCTTTCGCAGGTTGATCTTCCGCATGTTTTAAAAGAATTCATCAGTCAATTCAAAGCTTAGTGGATGAATATCTTCCGGGGCGTGCAGCCACAACCGATCATACTGCTATTTTTCGCTTAACACCTCCACTGCCTTTTCAAGTTGCAAGTCGCGGCCTTCAGTGGCTGCCTTTGCCTCCAAGGGCACTTTGTGGTCGGGCTCCAGCTGGTTGTTTTCCATCAGTTCACCCGTGCGCACGTCTTTCATCCCGAGTTGGGGTATGCCAAACATGGTGCCATCGAGCATGCGCTCCCACCACACAGCTGTGCCTGTGCCGGGTACGGGCATTCCTACCAGTGGGCCAATGTCAAAAAACTTGTAGACGTAAGGAAACAGATG
>JAIVHQ010000086.1 GCA_020200995.1 Flavobacteriales bacterium | reverse complement strand
GCCCCGATCCCCACGCGATCAACTACGAGCCCTTCGCCACGCAAAACGACGGCTCGTGCATATACCCGCAGACGACGGTATCACCGTTTGAAAGTTTTCCGCTCGACGGCGTTCTTGACGAAACCTCGGGGCTGATCTATTGGGAGGATCAGCTTTGGTCGCACGTGGACCACACCGATGTGAATATCTACGCCCTCGACACCACCGACGGGTCGTTGCTCACAGCAGTGGAGCTGCCCGGGGTGACCAACGTGGATTGGGAGGAAATCTCGCAGGATACCGACCATGTGTACATCGGAGATTTCGGGAACAACGCCAACGGAAACCGCCAAGACCTGCGCATTTACAAAATCGCCAAAGCCTCCATCCTTGCGAATGCACCCTCGGTGGAAGTCATCGAATTCAGCTACGCCGATCAGACCGATTTTTCAGGAAGCGGCCCCAACAATACAGACTTCGACTGCGAAGCTTTTGTGGTGGCCGGCGACAGCATCTGCCTCTTTATGAAGGAGTGGGTCGGACTGCAGACCCGCATTTACGCCCTGCCGAAGGCTGCGGGAATCCATACGGCATCTCTTCGGGGTGGCCACGACGTAGAGGGGTTGATCACCGGCTCGGTGTATTTGGAAGCCGAAAACATCGCCGTGTTATCGGGATACACCAACCTGCTGCAGACCTTTCTATACCTCTTGTACGACTTCCCGGGCACCGATTTCTTCGGTGGAAACAAGCGCAAAATCGCACTTTCCCTGCCTTTCCATCAGGTGGAGGCCGTCACTTCCACGACCGGATTGATGTACTACATCACGAATGAATTTTTCTCCCAACCCCCTTTTGTGATCGTTCCGCAGCAGCTTCACAGGATAAATCTCTCTGCTTATCTCGCCGACCACCTCCTCACCCTCACAACCATGGACGCCAACCGCGTCAACAGCCGCCTCCACGTGTACCCCAATCCCGCCGACACGGAGATCACGGTGGTGGTACACAATAACCTGATCGGCGCCATCTACGGGCTTTACGACATGAACGGACGGCGGGTGAGGGAAGGGGTGTTCGAATCGGACACGGCGGTAATTTCGGTGGATCAACTCCCGGGAGGCACTTATTTTTTGACGCCGGGCATGTCCCTCGGAGAGATCGTTAAAGTGGTGGTGCGGTAAGGTCAGGCTTTCGCCAAAATCAGCAGGATCGGAGCATACAGCCTCCGTCACGCACTGCGATCGAGATCCGAGGTGCGAAACTGCGGTACCCCGTGGGGAGCTCGGCCTGGAAGAAGACGGAGAGCAGTGAGATTTTCATAAAGAAAAATACCGCCCCAACGAGCGAAAACGGGCCTTTCCGTTTTTAAAATCGGGTTTGATTCTTTTTCGAGGCTTGAGTTATTCATAAACCGCCCCAAGACCAAACGCTTTTACGAAGTTCTCAAATGGACGATGAAATCAGGGCAGTGGTCTAAATGAAAAATCTCTGTGGAAATTATCCTTCAAACCCTCGGAATTAAGTGATTTAGGTTTGCTTTCACAGTAATTTTCCACTTTTTTTATCTAAAACACGCAACATCAAACTGCATAACCCGGTATACAGCGAGTAATGTGCCCCACGGCAGTCAGCATTTTGACTGCCGGAGGCAAATTAAACTCAATACCCTATGAACCAGAATTTACCCTCGTTATTTCGAACAAACCTCGGGAGTGCAAAAGCTTCAGCAGGTTTCTCATCTCGCATTAGTTTGCAGAAGACCGCAAGGCTCACGGGCATGGCCGCTGCATTGTGCTTCGGACTTGTCAGTACCTTTCATGCCGATCGTGTCATGGCCCATGATGCCGTATCTACCGACCACAATTTGTCGGAGCCACGCACCATCCCGGTTTCATTGACATCCGCATTCACCGTTGAAGACATTGAAAGTGATGCAAGCGCCTTAACGGTGACCGCCACTTCTTCTAACACCGCATTGGTGCCTCTCGCGGGCATCGCAATATCAGGATCGGGAGCTGCCCGAACGGTAACCGTGAGCCCCGCAGCGGGCGTAACCGGCACTGCTATCATTGAACTTACCGTAACAGATGAGGACGGCCTCACAGCTGCGCATTCATTTGATTTTACCGTAAGGGAATTGCCTGAAGTGGAAGTCACTGCGACTCCTGCGAGCTGCAGCGAGAGCAACGACGGAAGTGCTGTCGCAACGGTAACCGGTGGCCAGACTCCTTACACATACGAATGGTCGAATGAAGTGACCACGGCCGAATTGGTCGGAATCAATGCGGGTTTATACGACATTGAAGCAACGGATGCCCACGGCTGTCGCGGAAACGCCCAGGTCGAGGTGGACGAGTTTGACGCTGTAGCACCGGTGGCCGAAGCCCGTGACTTTACGATCGAATTGGGTGAGTCGGGGCAGTTTGCAATGAATGCCTTACAGGTCAGGAATTTTGCAGACAATGGATCTACCGACAATTGCGGCATTGACAATACTTCATTTGCCCTGAGCACCATGACTTTTGATTGCAGCCACCTCGGTGAGCACAGCTACGTGTTTAGCGTAAGCGACCTTACCGGAAATACGGCAACACGCGAAATTTTTATTGACGTGGTTGATCCACACAGACCCACCGCAGTTGCGGTCGATCTCGAGCTCGAACTCGATGCCGACGGTGCAGCGGTGCTCGACGTTGATGTGGCCGACGCCGGTTCATTCGACAACTGTGCGATCGTAGGCCGCTCCTTGAGCAAAACGAATTTTAATTGTGGTGACATTGGATCTCACGATGTGGTTTTGACTGTGAGCGATGCCCAGGGCAATACACGCCAGGCAGGCTTTGTGGTTGATGTGGTCGACGCCATGGCGCCCGAAGTGGAATTTGCAGCCACTCCGCGCGTATATCTCAACGTATCAGGTTTGGGATTGCCCGAGCAAGAACACATTATCGGCACGCTGAACGACAATTGTGGAATTTCCTCAACGAGCTTCAGTATCGAAGAATTCGATTGTAGCAACCTCGGCTCCACACCTATGACCTTCACTGCCCAGGATTTTAACGGCAATATCACTGAAATTTCAGGCAACGTACAGGTGGTAGACACCATAAAGCCCACCTTCGACCTGAGCAGTATTACGCTTCAAATCGGTGAAGATGGAAATGCCGCACTTACGGAAGAAGTATTGATGCCCCATGTGTGGGATGGATGCGGAATCGCCGATATTGCCATCCAGAAAACTTCGTGGAATTGTGATGAAAGTGGAAATACGACTGAAGTAGTGGTATTTGATATGAATGGAAACGCCGTGCAGCGCACCATTGAAGTGATTCTCGAAGACAACGTGCCCCCTGTGGTAACCACGGAAGACCTCACGGTATCTCTGAATAGCCTTGGCGCTGCAAATCTTACACTGGATATTGTGGATTACACCGCTACAGACAATTGCCAAATGCACGCGGTGAAGATAGACCCCTCGCGGGTAACTTGCGAGGATGGAGATTCTGCAGAAGTAACCATCACCGCCTGGGATGCTTCAGGAAACATGACCACGTCTACCTTTACCGTGACCATTTTGGATGAGATTGCACCGACCATCGATTGCAGCAACTTTACTTCCGTTTGCGCAGGCCCTTACGACTACAGCGGTATGGTAATCGCCGGAGACAATTGCTCTGCGACATTGATGCAGACTGCAGGCCCCCAAATAGGTGAGGTACTCGAAATCGGTCAGCACTTTGTGGAGTTCATGGCCGTTGATCCTTCCGGAAATATGACCACCTGCTCCACGACCGTGGAGGTGGTGGAATCGCCCGAGGTGGATCTCGGTGAAGACTTTGAGTTGGGACAGGGGCAATCCATCGCTCTTACCGCCGGAGATGACCCTGACAACACTTACCTGTGGAGCACGGGTCAAACCACGTCCGAAATCATCGTTACCGTTGAAGAGGATGTGACGATCAGCGTCACCGTGACAAATGCCAACGGTTGCGCAGTCACTGATGAGGTCACCATAACCTCGGTCCTTGGGCTGTCTACCGCGACATCTGAAAGCGGCAGCAGCTTCAAGGTCTATCCGAATCCGAGCACCGACAGGATCAACCTGAGCTTCGGATTGAAAGAGTCACTGAGCGAAGTTGTTATTTCCGTTTTCGATCTCCAAGGCAAGCTTTTGATGAGCGAGCAATTCAACAACATTGAGAACGGAAGGGTCGTGGATATGAACATCAACCACCTGCCCCAAGGCCTTTACATGGCTACCGTTACTACCGAAAATGAACGCATGACCGCGCGTTTTTCAAAGAAATAAACAGTTTAGTTTAAGGGGGAATCGCCGGCTCATTCGTGGGTCGGCGATTTTTTTTGTCAAAGCGTTTAAGATTGGAATATTATAGCACACGGAAAGCAGCCTGTAGTTCTCCTTTGCGGTAGACAATAAAAAAACCCTCCCCGCCACGGCGGAGAGGGTTCTCTCAATTATGTAATTTTCAAAATTAACGGATTCAATGCCGCTCTGCCGCCAATTTCCAATGCTCCGGTGAGCGCCAGAGGCCGGAGAGGAGAAGTTCCCTCATGTAGAGAAATTCTTTGGGGATGCGGTCGTAGGCTTTTTCAAAGAGCTCGCTGTGGCCGAGCATTTCCTGCTTCCACACCTCGCGGTCTATCTCCATGATGTCTTCAAACTGCTCTTGCGAGAAGTCTTCCAACCCTTTCCAGTTCATGTCTTCATACCTCGGTCTCCAGCCTATTGGACTTTCTATGGCGGCCGTTTCGCCGCGGCACCTGCCAATTACCCATTGCAGCACGCGCATGTTTTCGCCAAATCCGGGCCAGGCAAATTTGCCGTTCTCATCTTTTCTGAACCAGTTTACACTGAATATCCGCGGAGGATTGGGCAGGTCGCGGCCGAAGTCGAGCCAGTGATTGAAGTAGTCGGCCATATTGTAGCCCATGAAGGGGAGCATGGCGAAGGGATCGCGGCGCACCTTGCCAAGCTCGCCAAAGGCGGCTGCGGTCATCTCCGAGCCCATGGTGGCTGCGAGGTATACGCCGAAGTTCCAGTTAAAAGCCTGGTGCACCAATGGAATGGTGCTGCTGCGCCTTCCGCCGAAAATGAAGGCGGTGATGGGCACGCCTTCCGGATTTTCCCATTCGGAGTCGATCACGGGGTTTTGCTCCACGGGAGCGGTAAAGCGGGAGTTGGGGTGAGCAGCCGGTTTGTCGCTGTTTTTATCATGCGGCTTGCCGTGCCAGTCGGTGAGGCCGTCGGGCACCTCGTCGGTCATGCCTTCCCACCACACATCTCCGTCTTCAGTGACGGCCACATTGGTATAAATCGTGTTTTCGCGGATGCTTTCCATCGCGCTTGGGTTGGTATTGTAATTGGTACCCGGCGCCACGCCGAAGTATCCCGCCTCGGGGTTGATGGCATAGAGCCGGCCGTCGTCGCCCTTGTGAATCCAGGCGATGTCATCGCCCACCGTGGTCACCTTCCAGTCGCCCATGGCTTCGGGCGGTATCATCATGGCAAAGTTGGTTTTTCCGCAGGCGCTCGGAAAGGCTGCAGCAACGTAGTTCTTCTCTTTCGACGGACTTTCCACACCCATGATGAGCATGTGCTCGGCCAGCCATCCTTCTTCGCGGCCCATGCTGCTGGCAATGCGCAGCGCGAAGCATTTTTTGCCCAGAAGGGCATTGCCGCCGTAACCGCTGCCGTAGCTAATGATGAGACGCTCCTCGGGAAAGTGGCTGATGTACTTTACATCGGGGTTGCAGGGCCATTTTACATCCTTCTGCCCGGGCTCCAGCGGTGCTCCGAGGGTGTGGATGCATTTCACAAAATCTTTGCCCATGTGCTCGAGGGCCTTGTCGCCCATGCGGGTCATGATTTTCATGTTGACCACCACGTATTCGCTGTCGGTCACCTGCACGCCGTAGCGGGAGAGGGGAGAGCCCAGCGGCCCCATGCAGAAGGGAATCACGTACATGGTGCGGCCCTTCATGCTGCCCTTGGTGTGGCCGTCGAGGGTCTTTTTCATTTCGGCGGGGTCCATCCAGTTGTTGGTAGGCCCGGCATCGCCGCGGCGGCGGCTGCAGATGTAGGTGCGGTCTTCCACCCGGGCCACATCGCTCGGGTCGCTGAAACACGCATAGCTGTTGGGCCTTTTCTTCTCGTTGAGCCGGATGAAGGTGCCTTTGTCGACCAATTGCTGACAGAGGTTGTCGTATTCCTCCTGCGTTCCCGTGCACCAGTGCACGGCTTCGGGGGTGAAGTGGGCTTTCATTTGTTCCACCCATTTGTCAATTCCTGTTTCTTCCTTTGTGATCATAATTGAGGGGTTTTAATACGTTTCGAAAATAGAGATTTCCACCTTAGATTTTCATGACATTTATCAGTCTTTCAGCTGATATTCGCCGCTTTTTTCATTTTTTGGTTATTGGGGGCGGTGGTTCACTTTCGTGAAAAAAAGCTGACCCGAAGCTGCTGCGGAGGCGCGCATCGTTTGCCGAAAGGCCGGGAGCAATACCGCCTCCCG
>JAIVHQ010000290.1 GCA_020200995.1 Flavobacteriales bacterium | reverse complement strand
GTACGAAGTGGCAGTTTGAGTGTGATCGCTCTTTTCGGGTGTCGCGGACTTATCGGCTGTTTGTATAGCTTCAGCAATCTGATTTTTTGGCGAAAGCCCGAAATACAAGCCTCCCGCCGCTACAAACAGCAAGAACATGGTGCCTGCTATCCACCAAAATGCGGCTGGTTTGCGCTGACCCGTCAGGCCGGCTTCCACACCGTTCCACAGGGCTTTGCTGTCTACAGCAGTTTCGTGCTCAGCCAGGTGTTTGCGGAAATGGTTGTCAAAATTCTCAGTACTCATATGCGTACTTTTTCATTTTTTAAAATCATAGCTTGCAATGCCATTCGTGCCCTCACAAGCTGCGATCGGGATGAGCCTTCACTGATTCCGAGCATTTCGCTGATCTCGCGGTGTGAGTGCGACTCGATCACGAAAAGACTGAAAACCTGTTTGTACCCGTCAGGCAATTGCTCGATCAGCTCCATCAGCATTTCTGCGCCCATGTCAGCATACGCGTCAGGCGGACAGCCGACGTCGTAGGGCATTTGTTCTACCGCCACTTCGTATTTCACTTTTGCTTTGTTCAGGGCATTGATTGCTGTGGTGATTACCACCGTGCGCATCCATTCCTCCGGCTTTCCACGCTCTTTATAGTTCTTTTGTAATCCTTTCAGAATTCTAATCAGGGCGTCTTGCAAGATGTCGCGGGCATCCTGATCCTGGCAGGCGTAACGTCGAGCCACAGTGAAGAGCATAGGAGAGTAGTGCTCTACCAGCTTTCGCTGTGACGCCCTGTCGCCGTTCATGCAACCTTTGATTATTTCGGCCTCATTTGCCAATACTTGTCAATGCTGTTTTAAATAGGAACTTTAAAACTCCCGGTGATTACTGTGTTTGGGAAGATACCTTCGAATCCCGCAGTGTAGTCGAGTACCCCTTCGTATGTACCTTCCACGAAGCCTCCGCCCGCCGCGCCGAATTCCGTGATGGTAACTGTAAAATTTTCGCACTCATTGGTGAAGCACCCTGCCTGAAAGCCCTGCAATTGTCCGGACTCCTGAATGTATTCGAGGTATTTGAATTCCACTTGTTCATTTGTAAATGTGCCGGTTTCGGGCACCGGCCAGGTCACACTGATGTTGTATTGGCTGTCTTGCGCTCTCACCCGATGGGTTCCCTGCAAGGTGGTGAGGTATTGGGGAAAGGGATAAAAAGTCGTATTGCCCTGCACAGTGAGGCTGATAAAGGTCTCGGCCGGGCTGTCGCAGAGTTCGACTTCTCCGAGGTCGATCTCACTTGCCGAAGGCTCGGTGAGCGTGAGTGCCTCACCTGTGGCGGGGTCAAAGAAGAAGATGGTGAGTTCGGGATTGCCACAGACGCCAAAGGTCTGCCCAAAGGCTCCACCCGATTCCACGGGGATCTGAACACAGCCCTGATCGTAGCACACAATTACATTGTTGGCAGCTACGGCTTCTCCGTCGCAATTCACAATATTTCCGGAAAGGGTAACTGCAGTGAAATCCTGCTCGACCACTTCGATTTCCCCGAGGTCGGTGTCGGCCGAGAGGGCGCCGATGTCATTGGAGAAAATAGTGGCATTGCAGGCGTTGAGCACTTGAATGTTGAGTGGTAAACCTGCGGGAACCCCAGAGAGGAAGTTTCCATCTGTATCGGTAAATATGCTGTTGATAATCCCGTTGGGGCCCGAGATGTTCACAGCCACCCCGGCGGTGGGTGCGCCTGATTCGCTGACAACAGCACCCGACAATTCCACCTCTTCGTATTCGTCAAAGAAACCCCACCAAGAGAAGTGTTCCACCTCTGCGATGTAGTGGTTGCCCTCTCGGACAGCGGTGCTTGCTTCACGCCAGTATCCCGAGGCTTCATCAAAGTACATGAGTTTGGATTGTGCCGGGGCCTGGCCGGCTGTTTCGCTGCTCAATAAAAAAGACAATCGGGCCGGCACATCAGTTGCGGGTTGAAGCGGTTGTCCTGAAGGGGATGAAATTTCCACGGCAGCCATCCCAAAAGAGCGAAGCGCCCTTGATTTATTGTCTTTATCGATTCCTCGCATGCTACCCGGCATCATGGCGGCTGAGCCGGGAGGGTCGGAGGGGAGGGTGCGCGCATGGACGATCACATCGCCTGAATACGGAGCGCCCGATTCATCGACCACTGCCCCTTGTTCAAACTGCAATGAGACATCATCTGAAAGGGCGGCCTCACCACCTTCTGCAGCGCTAAACTGACCGCGCACCATTTTATCCATGAGGGTGAGGTGGGTGTAATGCATCGCATTGTGGCGCGGGTATACATTGCGCGAAGCGTGCCAGTATTGCGGATGATCTACCTTAATAAAGGCACCTGCCACATCGAGGGGAATGTCGCGAAACATGAAGAATCCGTGGTCATCAGTGGTGGTGATGTGATCACCGCTCACAACGGTGATGCCTGCTGCAGGTAGGCCCTGTTCATCCGTCACCGCTCCCGCTACCGAACCATTGATGGTCACAGTGGGCGGGACATATTCGGAACCTTGGGTTTCGGTTGAATGCGTTTCAACATCTTTTCGGCACCCTGATATTATCAGCAAAATCGATACGGCTGTAATGAAGGTTTTCATAATCAAGGTATCTCGGTTGAGTTCTGTGGTTGCTTTTCGGTTTATGAACAGGTTCCGAAGACTTTTCGCTGCACAGGCAATCAACCGGAATTTAAATTTGTCGATTTTTATTGAGAGATGCCCTCATTATGGAGCGAACATCTTGTCGGATAGACGTTGGCTACTATGTATTTAGAGCGAAGCTGTTGATTACCTGCATTTCAAGAAATCGTCTTTTTCTTCATTTTTGGTGCAAAAACAAATAAAAGTGCCGCTTCCTATTGCAAGACTCCTTTTCATCTCGAATATGAGATTCTAAATTTGGAGGGAGTAAATGATGGTTTAAACACTTCGTGAGTTCTCGTGAAGATTGGGCTTAGCGCGCACTTTGCGCTTGCCCGGCTGCGATCCTTCGCTGTCCCATGATTAGCAGTGGCCTCGCTCAGGATGACAGGGGTCTTATGGGGTTATAAGGCGATTTTTGGGGAGGAAAAGGGGCGGCGCAGCCGCCCCTTTTCCTCCCCAAAAATCGCCCTCTCTATGATAAAAGCCGGGCTGTCATCCCGACGCGAAGCGAAGAACTCCGAAGGGCCTCACGAATACCGCTTAAAATAAACAAGGGAATGAGTAATCGCAGCCGGTAAAGCGCAAACCACAATCAATCATTTGGTTGTACTGTTTGTTTGAGTTGCCCTGCATGCAAATGTGTGATTGATCACAGCTATCCGTGTTCGATGTTCGGTTGGAAAACCGCGATTACTTGAGCCAACCTCAACTGCGATAGGGTTGCGATTTAGAAAAACTGTTCTGTTGCGTCGGGTCGCTGTTTTTTTTTGTGTTGTATTTCGGTGTTCCTTTTTGTGATCCAAACTGGTCTTCGGCACGCTGATTGCACTAAGTAAATTCCCGCAATGATCGGAATGCCTACAGTTTTCGCATTTCGGTTTTTATAAAACCATTAAATCCACACATTATGAAAACCCTCATTCTCACCCTCTCGATATCCCTCGCTGCCGTAGCAGCTTTCGGGCAAACCACCTTTTCAAAAGATGCCTTCGGCAACACGATTCAGCGCGACAACCGCGGCAACACCGAAGCCGTTTACAAGAAAGACGCTTTCGGAAATACTGTGCAGCAAGATGCTTATGGCAGGACAGAAGCCGTTTATAAAAAGAACGCATTCGGCCACACTGTGAAGCAAGATCCTTATGGAAGAACCGAAGCTGTGTATAAGGAAGATGCTTTCGGAAATACGGTCAAGCAGGATGCCTACGGCAATACCAAGGCTATTTTTAAAGAAGACGCATTCGGCAATACGGTAAAAACAGACGCCTACGGCAACGTGAAAGGCACGTTTCGCGAAGATGCTTTCGGCAACACCGTCTTTTCAAAATAGCCACAGCGAGATTTACCCCGCATTTTGCCGCTGCTTCGTGAATAAAACGGCCCGAATGTTAATAATTCTGTCTGCACCGTCCCTCAAAAAATAGCTACCTTGTGGCTCGAAACAGCCCGATTTTTCAAGGGTTTCCCAAATGCACACATGGCAGAACAAGAGCACGTAGCATACAACGAAGAACACATACGCTCACTCGACTGGAAAGAGCACATCCGCCTCAGGCCGGGGATGTACATCGGAAAGCTCGGCAACGGTACCGCTTACGACGATGGAATTTACATTCTGATCAAAGAAGTACTCGACAACTGTATCGATGAGTACGTAATGGGCTATGGAAAGAAGATTGAAGTCACTGTAAAAGAAGGGCACGTGAGCGTCCGCGACTACGGCCGTGGCATCCCACTCGGAAAGTTGGTGGACGTGGTGAGCAAGATCAACACAGGTGCCAAGTACGACAGCAAGGCATTTAAGAAGTCCGTAGGATTGAACGGGGTAGGTACCAAGGCGGTAAATGCCCTTGCCGATAAGTTTGAAATATCCTCCTACCGCGAAGGCGCCGGACGGAAAGCCACATTCGAACGCGGTGTGCTCATCGATGAAAGCGAAATTCCGCAAACGGAAGAGCGCAACGGAACCTATGTGTACTTC
>JAIVHQ010000289.1 GCA_020200995.1 Flavobacteriales bacterium | reverse complement strand
AGGTGGAAGTGAGGATTATCGTGGATAATGGTTTGCCGATTGTGGCCGGATTGCAGATGGTATTTACCGATTCGCTTTACCAACCTGTCGATTCACTTTTTGAAGACGTTACGAATGTTTTTGAATCAGCTCCGCTCGAGCTTACAGTGCCCGAGAACCACCCTGATTACGGCAGGGCCATCGGGAGCACACGCACCGTGTTGAAAATTCCTGTAGAGCGCGACCGCGTTGAAGCGCTTGAAGACGTTACCCACATCGTTTTTCGGGTGGTGGGTCACACTTCGAGCAACGGTGCGCACCCGATACGGCTTTTTGTCGAAGATTCTTTTAATGTGCGTGTTGCTGCACGTGTAAAGCTCGATATCAATGAGTAAGAAGATATTTCTCTTGGCGCTCGTCCATTTGGTGTGCTTTGGCACGGCGGAGGTGATGGGTCAGTTTAGCGGGCAAATCGGGGAGTACGATTTTTTGCCGCAAAGGGTCACTGTAAATCCCGCTTTGCGCCCCGCCGGAAAAGTGAACATCGGTATTCCGGCCGTCAGCAATATTTACTTCGAGCAATCCAACAACTGGATCAAGCCTGCAGCCTACCTCGCACCTGATGCGCAGGGAGTCGTAACTATAGACGATGCCATGGTGCTCGGCAACATAGACGATGAGGCATTCACGGGGTTCGGCTTTTCAATGGAACTTCTCCACGTCGGTCTGCGCTTTGGAGATCACTACTTTTATGCGCGCGTCTCAGAGCGCGTACAAGGCGGAATCGGCTTGCCACGCGACCTTTTCGCCCTTGGCGTAGCAGGCAATGTGGGCGACAACGGATTTTCAAACCACACAGCCGATTTGACAGGGCTCAGAGTTGATTTCATGCATTTTCGCGAATACGCCATCGGATACAATTACAACTTTAGCGAAAAGCTTACTGCGGGTGTCACCGTAAAATACCTATACGGGATGGAGGCAATGCGTACGGCCGAGTCTTCGCTGCAGCTGCGCACCGATCCCGAAACGTACGACCTGAGCACGACCGGTTCGCTCCTGATCAATACCGCCGGGCTTGGCCTCGGGGAGGGCGAAGGTGATATACGGGATGATGTTGGGAATTACCTGTTCGGATTGCAAAACACGGGTGTTGCAGGCGATTTTGGGGTGGCGTATCGGCCCATCGAAAAGCTGCAACTCGAGTTTTCGGGCCTCGATCTGGGCTTTATCAGCTGGCGCGAAGATGTGGCCAATTACGGCACTGAAAGTGCAGAGTTTGCATACGACGGGGTGAATTTCACCGAGTTCGTATTTGAAACAGGTGACGCCTTTGATGACGGGCTTCAGGATGAGATCGACCGCATCGCCGACGATGCCGAAGAAGCCTACAACTTTGAATCAACCAACCGTTCGTTTCGCTCTGCGATGTTCGGGGTGTTTCGATATGCGGCCTCTTACGAACTGTACCGAACCGATGCCCTTTCCGGCCGGGTATGGGCCAATTATATGCACGGCATCGGTCACCGCAACCTTCCCGGTCGCTTGTCCGTGGGTTACAGCCAGCGTGTCAACAAATTTTTGCAGGCAGGGGTCCACTACTCGCGCCAGGCAGGCGACGGAGGCTTTCTGGGATGCGGACTCACTTTGAATGGCGGACCCGTTCAGTTCTTCGCCATGGTCGAAAATCTCAGCTTCGTTCGCTTGAGCGAATTTACCTTCACGGACGAAAACGATCCTGAGAAAAATGAATCCTTTATCCTGCCGAGAAATGCATCCGATGTTCGCATTCAGTTTGGCCTCAACCTTACCTTCGGACGCAAAGGCGAAGATGCTGCGGGAGGCGCTCCGATGCTGAGGTGACCAGACCGGGACAGGTTCTCAAAACTGCTGTTCAATCTCGGTTCAGCACCTCATTCGAGTACACCTGATTCTTTGAGCGCATCGATGAGCTTTCCGTTGAAGAGAGCGGCACCGTCGCGGTTCATGTGGTTTGGATCGGCGTAAAGGTGGTAGGCGCCGTTAAAATCGTCATCATCCGAAAAATCAAAAACCTGCACACCGTGATGCGCAGCGATGGACTTCATCATCTTAAATGATTTGTCTTCGGCGAAGTCTTCTTCAAAAATGAGTTCGGGCGAAACCACAATGGTGAGTTTTGACCCTGCGGCAAGGGCATTGATGATGAAATTCTCATAGGCGTTTACAAAGTTGGTGTCAATGACTTCACTGCTGCTTACAAAAGCCGAATTGGGAATGCCTTTCAGCTTCGGGTCATCGGGGCCCGACATTCCCTCCTTCAGGGGCATGAATCCCTGAAAGTCCTTTTGCGGCTGTAAAGCGTATTTTCCAATGTGCACCAAAGTGGAATTGAATCGATAAGATTTCAGTGCCAATTTGTAAGAAATCAAAGGGTCGTCGAGAGATAAAATCGGGTGCAGGGCCTCCTTGTTTTTGCCGTAATAGGGGTTGAAGTCTCCGATTCTCCCGTACTCTTTCTCTGATTCGTACATCCAGTTTTCATCGATATTCAGAATGATATATTCAGGGGTATGGCGCTCCAGCAAAAGCTTTTGCAGCGTGTAGTGAAACATAATGCGCTGACCTCTGGCACCGGCATTGTAGCAGGTTTTTCCCGTTTCCTCTTCAAATACTTTCGGAATGAAATGCCTCACCGCGTGTGAGCTTCCGAAGATCACAATGTCGGAAGTGTCTTTTTGAATGACGTGGGTCATCCGTGCGTATTTCCCCGTCTTTTGCCGAAAGAACAAATACCCGGTAAGTGATCCCGCCGCATACTCCACCACCAGCACCAGCAGTATGAACTTCGCGCAGTTGATGATAAACTTCTTTATGTCGCCGGCCGGTACCATCAGAATTGGAAATAAATGAATTGGTTCTCGGTAAAGACGCCAATGTAGAGTATCGCAAAGAGCATGGCCGCGTAGTAAGAGAGCCTGACTGCCTGCCTCGGGTGGGCGCCAAGACTGAATTTTTCATTGAAGTACTCCTGTTTGATTTCTACCAGGGTCACAATGCCGATGCCCAACAGCGCATAAATGGGAACGACCACATCCGCACCGAAGCCGATATAGAGCTTTCCGGGGTTGGTGCAGATGGTTTTGACGACATGGAATGCATCATTCACATCGTTGGCCCGGAAAAATATTCGGGTGAAGTTGATCAATAGAAAAGTTATAAAGATGTTGTGCAGCCCGTTGCGCTTCTTTTTTCCGATCAGAATCTCGACCACGAGGTAAATGCCGTTGATGCCACCCCAAATCACAAATGTCCAGTTGGAGCCGTGCCAGAGTCCGCTGATTAAAAAAGTGATAAATATATTGTAGAGCAGGCGAGGCTTCGATACGCGGTTTCCACCCAGCGGGATGTACAAATAATCCCTGAACCACGTCGACAGCGATATGTGCCAGCGCGACCAATATTCGGCGCAGGAACGCGCGAAATTCGGCCTTCGGAAGTTTGTCATCAAATCGAACCCGAAGAGCTTCGCCGACCCGATCGCGATCAATGAATATCCTGCAAAGTCGCAGTAGACCTGAAATGCAAAGAAACAAGTCGCCGCGATGTAGCTCAGGCCTTCGTGATAGGCAACGTTGCCGTACACGGCGTCCACGTAAATCCCCGCTCGGTCAGCCACCACAATCTTCATAAAGAATCCCCAAAGCATCATCTTTACACCCGCTGATATGTCGCGGTATTTGAAGGTTCGCACGCTGGTGAACTGGGGAATCATGTTCGAGGCGCGCTCGATGGGGCCTGCGACCAGCTGAGGGAAGAACCCTACAAAGGCGGCAAAGGCTATAAAGTCTTTCGTTGGTTCCAACCTCCTTTGGTAGATGTCGATGGTATAGCTCATCGTCTGAAAAGTGAAGAAGCTGATTCCGACAGGGAGGACAATCTGCAGCGTGAAGCCCTGAACCTGACCTCCGAAAAAGGTAAATGCTTCAGTAAAGCTGTCCAGGAAAAAGTTGAAGTATTTGAAAAAGCCCAAAAAGCCGAGGTTCACGAAAACACTTGTAAAAAGCAGCCATTTTCGCCGTTTGGCATCCTCTGTCAGCATCAGGTATTTGCCCACAAAAAAATCGACCACGGTGCTGAACATGATCAGTCCGAGGAAGCGCCAGTCCCACCACCCGTAAAACACATAACTGGCGAAGAGCACAAATAGCGTTTGAGGACCTCTGCCCAGCCTTCCGATCAGCCAGTATAGTGCCACCGTGATCGGTAGGAAGACCAGAAAATCTATGGAGTTGAAAAGCATGCGGCTACCTCATGAGGGTAAATCGTTGAATTGCACCGTGTTTTTTGGCCTGAGACCTTATGCAATGAACGGAAAAAAAGAGGTAGAAAGCAAGAGTTCCGTATTGAATTGCAAGCGATCACAAGCTGCTTTCAACGCTCAGCTTCAGGCGATGGAAGCCGAATTGAGCACTCAAACATTCCTTCTGTATTAAACGGCATCGAAATCCGACCTTCCGAATCAATGGCGATAAAACCACCATCGCCGCCCATCGGTGCAATGTGCTCGAAGATCACTTTTCTCGCTGCCTCATCGAGCGATAGCTTTCCATATTTCATCAGTGCCGCCACGTCGTATGCCGCTACGGCGCGTAGAAAATATTCGCCCCAGCCGGTGGAGCTGATGGCGCAAACCCCATTTTCCGCATAGGTGCCCGAGCCGATCACAGGGGTGTCACCCACGCGGGCATACCGCTTGTTGGTAATCCCTCCGGTCGAAGTGGCAGCAGCCAAATTTCCATTGGTGTCAAGGGCCACTGCTCCGACGGTTCCGTGTTTTTTGAGGCTATCGTCACTGTGGTCGAGTTGGGTAACATGTGAGTCGCGGATCTTCATCAATTGCTCCTTTCTGAATTTGGTTGAAAAGTAAGACGGGTGCACCGATTCAATTCCGTTTAGCGCTGCAAAATCCTCAGCCCCTTTGCCGATCAGAAACACGTGGTCGCTGTGGTCCATCACAGCACGCGACAGTGCAATGGGGTTTTTTACAGATTCCACTCCTGCTACGGCACCTGCACGGCGGCCCTTTCCGTCCATGATGGATGCGTCCATTTCGTGGGTCCCCTCATGGGTAAAAACCGCTCCCCGACCGGCATTAAAAAGTTCCGAATCTTCCATGTAGCGCACGGCGGCTTCCACTGCAGATACCGCGCTGTCTCCTTGCTGCAGCACTGCTTCGCCCGATGCGAGCGCGGCTGCAAGTACCTCTCGGTATGCGGTTTCTTTTTCTGAGGTCATTGATTTGCGGGTGATGGTTCCCGCACCGCCGTGGATGGCAATCGCGTATTTTCCTTTCATAGAAATATAAAAGTAAAGCAGCGCACCCCGAAGAGTACGCTGCTATTAAAACTTGGTAAGTTACTTATTCAAAAACGACTTTCACAACCTGCGATGCGCTTTCTGTGCGCAGCCTTACCAGGTAGATGCCTGTGGCAAGTCCGTTGCGGTCCAGGTTGATCATGTGGTTACCTGAGCTGAGCACGCCGCGGTTCTCAACAGAAATTACCTTTCCGGTAATGTCGGTAACGTCTACAAAAACCTGTTCGGGACGCTCCATGCTGAACAGCACAGCTACATCTGCACCCGAAGCTGCCGGGTTGGGCCGTACGGTGAGGTTTTGGAACACCTCGGTGTCAGTGGCCGAAACCGGCTCGCTGTTGTCCGTCACGCGAATGTTGTCGATCACCAGCTCGTTTCCGCCATTTCCCGGGCCGCCGGGGTTCGATCCGAAAGGTTGGGTATTGTTTCGGAAACAGATGTAAATGG
>JAIVHQ010000288.1 GCA_020200995.1 Flavobacteriales bacterium | reverse complement strand
TAGAGGTAAAAATGGGCCCTGAGTACAGCTGTGAAGTGTGCAGGGCCTTTCGAAAAAAGCAGCTGCATCGCCGATATCCCATCCAATACCAATCGTTTTAAGAGTTTGCGCCTGAATTTTTTGCGAAAGTCGTTTTTGATCAGTACCGTGAGGTTATTTCGATAATTTAAATACGTTTTGTGCGGACTGTGCGCGCTCAAAGTGCCACCGCCCAGATGATATACGGTCGAAGCCGGCTGACAATACATCCGGTGGCCGGCGTTTTTGAGCCGCCAGCACAGGTCGATTTCCTCCATATGGGCAAAGAGATCGGCGTCGAAACCCCCGGCTTCGCGAAATGCCGAAGCGCGAATCACCATGCAGGCACCTGTGGTCCAAAACACTTCGCGCGGGTCGTCGTGCTGACCGATGTCGCGCTCGCATTTCCCAAAAATGCGGCCGCGACAGAATGCGTAGCCATGGGTGTCGATAAATCCGCCGCTTGCTCCTGCATACTCGAAATATCCACGTTCTCGGTACGAGCGGATTTTGGGCTGCACTGAAGCTATCGTCTCATTGGCATCGAGGACCTCGGTGAGTGGTTTGAGCCACCCTTCTGTCACCTCCAGATCGCTGTTGACCAAAGCGAAATACTCCTCATCTATCTGTTTGAGTGCTTCGTTGTATCCGCCTGCAAAGCCGTGATTTTTGGTGAGTTTTATCAGATCGAGTTTGGGCTAGGCCTTTTCGGCAAAAGCCACGGACCCGTCGGTGGATGCATTGTCGGCAAGGTAAACGCGCGCGTCGGGCGGGCAGTGCTCGATCACCGAGGGGAGAAAAGTTTTCAGATGTCGTTCCCCGTTGTAATTGAGGATAACGATGGCAGTTTTCAAAGGCGGGAGTTCAGCAATGGCCGCCGAAGTTAGCGTGGATTATCGAAAAAGTCGTCTATACGCCCTCCGAAGTGTTCATTCCCCTGGCGGCGGTCCACATTGTTCATGGGCGTATTTCGTTGTTCGAGCAGTAGGCGCCACTGCGGATTGTTGAGTTCACCAGGGATGCGTTCACAATGCAGCAGGGTATAATCGCGCCCGGTGAGGTCGGGGTCGTAAAATACGAAGCGTACATTGTTCCAGCGATCGGCTTTATAGTAACGCCATATTTCGTAAGGGTAGGAGGAGGGTTCGTTGGCCCGGTCCGTGATGTCGACGGGAGGGCCGTACTGCAGGTATACCCGTCCGCGGTCGGTTTCATAGCCGCGCCTGTTGCGCGTGCCGTAGTTCCGCTGTGCGATATCTACGTGTTGTTTGTATTCCAGCCAGGCGGCTTCGCTATCACCGCTGTTGCGCTTTTCCCAAAAGGCGAGAAAATAGCGCTGCAGGATGGGCAGCTCAGTTTCGTAAAAGTCGGCAAAAGTATTTTCCAGATTAAACCGCTCCTCGCCATCGGCTATGGGGCGCAATGACTGAAGGTGATCATAAAGCTCGGCTTTGTCGTCGTAGACACCCACCCAACTCGTCATCACCTTTTCCTGATCCATGTTCTCGTAATCCACTTTGGCAAGGGACTTATTGCGGGAGAAAGCATGTGCCCTGCTGGCCAACACTTCATTGTCGCGGTCGCGGGCCTCTAAAACGAGTTTATAATCGCCCGTCTCCACCTCTGAAATGTCAATTTTAGAAAGGACAGGGACGACTGTCCCCACTTTTTTCCTTTCAAATTTTTGCGTCTCAGGCAGCGGCTCACCGCTTTCGGCATCGGCCACATAGGTCACCATCAAAAACATCTCATCCGCTCCCATTTGGTCGGAATTGTACAGCTCGCCGTAGAGCATAAGCTCATTGACCGCTGCTCCTGCATAGTCGTCGCTCACCATCGGCAGCAGGTCGTAACCCGATTTGGAATAAACGTTGGGTTCTGTGGTTTTTTTGTAGGCCGATACCATTTCAATGTCGGAAAAGAAAAGATTTTTGCCGGCTTTGGGCACGGTCAGGTTTTGCGTGTGCATCACCGTTTCACCTTCGGTATCATTGAGGTCGGTGATTTCAAGTTCGAAGGTGTAATCTCCGGGGGGCACCATAAACCGCTGCACATCGATAAAGTCCACGATCGATTCGGGAAGCATTTCAGGCGTTTGCAGCATCTTTTTATCATAAGAGACGATGTTTTCACCGTCCTTAAAAATCATTACAATTTCAAGCAGGCCTTGCAGGTACCCGTCCTCATTTAGGCTCATCGTCACTGACTTTCCGTGAAAGTCGAGGTAGGTTTCAACAAGGGTGCCCTCGCCGGGAACATAGAAGACCTTGTGGTGAAATACAACTGAAGGGTTAGCTTGCGCGGCTTGCCACAGCAGGATTGAGCATACAAAGAGTAAAAAGCGATTCATAAGCTACACTTAACTTTGGGGATATGTAAAGGTACAACTTCATCTCAGATCACCCGAACGGGAAATCTCATAAAAAACACTCCTTGTTTTTTGCGGATTGGACAAAAGGTGTACTTTTGCGCCGGAGAAGTGGCAGAGTGGTCGATTGCACCGGTCTTGAAAACCGGCGTACCGAGAGGTACCGGGGGTTCGAATCCCTCCTTCTCCGCATCGATCAAAACCCACGACGTGCAGCGTTGTGGGTTTTTTCATGCCCAAAAAATGCGAAAGCCTCAGCTTTCAGGCATTTTTTGGGCATGAAAAAACCAGCGACCCTTTTCGGGTCGTGTTGGTTTTGCTCGATGACGCTCCCCCCTCCGGGATCACCGCGACGACAGGAGCGGTGAATCCCGCGAGGGCCGCGACGGGACCGACTCCGCCCTTGAGAGAAAAAAAGGGCATGAAAAAACCAGCGACCCCTTTCGGGTCGCGTCGGTTTTGATCGATGACGCCCCCCTCCGGGATCACCGCGACGGCAGGAGCGGTGAATCCCGCGAGGGCCGCGACGGGACCGACTCCGCCCTTGAGAGAAAAAAAAAGGGTACGAAAAAACCAGCGACCCCTTTCGGGTCGCGTTGGTTTTGACCGATGACGCCCCCCCTCCGGGATCACCGCGACGGTAGGAGCGGTGAATCCCGCGAGGGCCGCGACGGGACCGACTCCGCCCTTGAGAGAAAAAACGGGCATGAAAAAACCAGCGACCCCTTTCGGGTCGCGTCGGTTTTGATCGATGACGCCCCCCCTCCGGGATCACCGCGACGGTAGGAGCGGTGAATCCCGTGAGGGCCGCGACGGGACCGACTCCGCCCTTGAGAGAAAAAAACGGGTACGAAAAAACCAGCGACCTCTTTCGGGTCGCGTAGGTTTTGATCGATGACGCTCCCCCCTCGGGGAACACCGCGACGGCAGGAGCGGTGAATCCCGAGAGGGTCGTGAAAGCCTCAGCTTCTCGTCCAAGCCTTAGCATTCAGGTTTCGTCCCAACAAAATATGCTATCATGTAATGCGATGTTCCGCTGGGCATGTGCCTTGCGGAAATATTGATAATGAAGTATTTATCAAGTCAGACTTGAAAAAATATTTCCGCAGGATTACAAATCACTGCGGAGCTGTTCCTAATGAAATGGAACCTTAAAAGATAGCTGGTCGGAGTCGCGTCGGTTTTGATCGATGACGCCCCCCCTCCGGGATCACCGCGACGGTAGGAGCGGTGAATCCCGTGAGGGCCGCGACGGGACCGACTCCGCCCTTGAGAGAAAAAATGGGTACGAAAAAACCAGCGACCCCTTTCGGGTCGCGTTGGTTTTGACCGATGACGCTCCCCCTCCGGGATCACCGCGACGGTAGGAGCGGTGAATCCCGCGAGGTCGCGACAGGACCAACTCCGCCCTTGAGAAAAAAACGGGTACGAAAAAACCAGCGACCCCTTTCGGGTCGCGTAGGTTTTCCGCAGCGATTTGCAATCCTGCGGAAAGACCTTGCAAGAGAGCTTTCAAAAGTCAGGTTTCAAAAGATAGTTCCGCAGGATTACAAATCATTGCGGAGCGATGGGCAGCGGTCGCAGATCCTGTCTTTAGCACGGAATTACAAATCACTGCGGAGCGATTCTTCGCACAGTGGAGCAGATTATCTTACCTCCAATGCTTACTTGCCTGCGCTCGTCCAAGCGATCGCGGCAGGTCTTGCTCAAAACCTCCGATTCCCGTCAAGACTGAATATGAAGTCAACCATAAGACGGATTTTAAAAGACAGTTCCGCAGGATTTCAAATCACTGCGGAGCGCTTCATCGTGAAAAGGGATATTGAAAGATAGCGCTTTAGAAATTGAAATTTTAAAAGATAGTTCCGCAGGTCGAAGACTCCATGCTGAAGACAGGATCTCCGACCCGCAAGGCAGCGGTCGCAGCTCCTGTCTTTAGCATGGAATTACAAATCACTGCGGAGCGGTTCTTCGTGAAATAAAGCATTAGAAGATTGGCGTCTGCTGCCGAGAGTTTCGCACCGAGCGGCCTGCACTGAGCGGAGCCGAGGGGCGAAGCCGCGGTTGAGGTAGGCTTCCGCGTAATCGGGTTTTCGCTTGATGACTTCCGAAAAGCCTTCGATGGCCTGGTCGTACTTTTCCATCAACCCATAGCAGTATGCCAGGTCGTAAGATGCCATCCAGTTGTGCGGATCGCCTTTGAGCCGCTGCCGGAGGTCTTTTTCCGCCTTTTCGTATTCCTCCATCTCCATGTAGAGCAAGGCCCGATTGGTGAGGGCACCGAGGTCGGTGGGGTGGGCTTTAAGTGCTGATGAATAGTCGCGGAGGGCCTGCTTCTTGTCGCCCGCTTTCAAATAGAGGTAAGCCCTCAGGATGAGCGACTGTGCGTGGGCCGGATCGAGCTCAATGGCCTTGTTGAGCTCCCCGAGGGCCTGGTCGAATTCGCGCGCGTTGACCGAATTCACCGCGTTGAGGTAATAGCCCTCGGGTTTTTGGGCAGCACCGCTCGCTGCTGCGAGAAGCATGATCTGAAGTAAAATAAGATTTGCAAATTTCATCGGCGGCAAATTTACGTTTTTTCCGCTTGGAAGGGCAGGGTGCGCATGTCAATTATCGGGCCGGTGGGCATACACGGCGTCCGGGGCTGTCCTGATTATTGCGATTGTGCAAAGATCACTTGAAAGGTGCAAGGCCTTCGTTGATCCGATCATCTACTTTTTTCAGCCTTCCGGCAAAAGGGACGGCAGCAGGGTTTTGCTGAATCCCCACCCCCGTCAGGGCAGGGTGCGTACTCGGGATTGGGAGCTGTGTATCACCCACACAGTAAGTCCGTAGCGGTAGTTCCACGAATTGTCCGATGTAGGAATGGCCCGCATGTGTGTGCCTCCCATGATGCGAAGCCCGGGAAGGTTTAATGCGAGCATCAGGTAGCTTCGGTTCTGATCGAGGGTTTCTCCGCTGAACTGCCGCCCGTTGTTCACAAGCACTTCGTTCATCAGGTGGATGTGAAGGCTGTTGCCGCCGGGGTAGGTTTTGATTCTCTGACTCGCACTCAGCATAAGGCGCCAGCGGTTGTATGCCGTCCATCCGCCGGCAAAGTCACCAGCCTCAATCGCTCGCCTGATTCGCCGGTCGTACCTCACACGTACCCTCCAGGATCGTTGGTCATTCCACGGCTTGGCCACTTGAAATTGCGCCCATGGCCTGTGCTCGCTGCGGCGCAATTGGCTTGTAAAAGAGGTAGCAGTGGTCACAAAGGCATAGCCTGCAGTGAGTCGACCATACTGACTTACATGGTAGGTCAGACCGTGTCGATTTGCCCAAAAAGCAGTTGGAACGTAGTGGAAGTCGTTCCAGACGGACCACTTGTCGTGAAATTTGTAAGACGAAATGTAGCCTCCCCACAGTTCACTGCTCACATTTTGCTGGGCTTTGGCATCTATTGCACAGCAAAAACAAATCCATAAGATCAAATTTCGAATGTTCACGGTTGGGATTCTCACGCGAATATACGGAGCTTGCCGAAAGGCACCTTAGTACCGACAACTTAAACGCCGATTCAACTCACAATTTTTGCATAAGTTTTACTTTCAAATGCATCTTCTAATGTGCCGTGATGATTATTGTTAAAATCTGTATATCAGTATTTATTGAGGTATTTTAACAAACGGGTGTTTAAATATCGATTTTAAAATTAGGCCTTGAACCACGGCCAAAGTGAACGTCTTTCAAAATTATGCGTATCTTTGCGAACACAGCAACGAAAAGGTTTGCCCTTTTCAATGCACGAAGTTGGTGGTTTATTCACAAGAATTGGACGAACAATCGGCTTACCCGCGTTAAACTATTATAGCGCATTATTGTTCAAAAGAGATGAAGAGCGGAAAACCCGCGCAAAGTGAATGAAATACACACAACAAGTCTCCTTCTTGGAGACACAATCCCAAACAACATCCTGTTTAATCCATCGGACCGAATTTAATCTGCTGACATCTGTGATGTGTGCGGAAAATTCGGAACGGTCATAACTTAAGTCAATGAGCGCTAAACCTGTAGACACTAAAAAGTACCGATTCTCTCACCGCAAAGACAAGGATTTTAATAAAACCTTGAGGGAACGCGTCAATGCGTATTTTACCGACAAGGGAATTACCCCGCACGCGAATACAAACGCGATCGTCAAAACCATTTTCATGTTGACGCTTTATTTTGCGCCATTCGCAGCGCTGTTTATTTTCGGTGTCACCAATTTGTGGATCTTCTTCGGATTGTGGGTCATGATGGGATTCGGAGCAGCGGGAATTGGTGTGAATATCATGCATGATGCCAACCACGGCGCATTCTCATCCTCTCCGAGGGTCAACAAAATCATGGGAATGTGGATGAATTTTATCGGTGGCAGTGCCGATACATGGAAGCTGCAGCACAATGTACTCCACCACACATATACCAATGTAGAAGGTGTGGACCATGACATTGCAGGTCCTCCCATGCTCAGGTTCTCTCCACACCAGCCCGCCAAGCCCATGCACAAGTATCAGTATATTTATGCATGGTTTCTTTACGGACTGATGACCTTGTTCCGCAGTTTCGTCACCGATTTCACAAATGCCTACCGTTTTAAAAAATTCGGAATCGTGCGAGAAGGAAAGGATTTTAAAAAGTTGGTAAGCGGCGTAATCTTTTGGAAGGTTATTTACTTCGGATACGTTCTGGTTCTTCCGATGATATTTTTGCCTGTTTCTCCATGGATAACATTACTCGGCTTCACGGCCATGCATTTTGTGCTCGGTCTTACATTGGCGTTAATCTTCCAATGCGCCCACGTGATGGAAACATGTGAATACCCCCTTCCCAATGATAAGGGCGAAATGGATAACAACTGGGCGGTACATCAAATGATGACCACCACCAACTTTTCACCCAAAAACCGCGTTTTCTCGTGGTTCATCGGTGGACTAAATTACCAGGTAGAACACCACTTGTTCCAACACATTTGCCACGTTCACTACCGCGACTTGTCAAAAATAGTATCTCAGACTGCCGAAGAATTTGGCATTCAATACAAAACACAAAAGAATTTCGTGACCGCAGTATGGGGTCATGCGAAAATGCTCAAGCAACTCGGTACCGAAAAGGTGCCTGTAGGGCAGGGGCAACCCAATTTCAATAAATAACATGAATAACAGATCATCATCACAACGCAGCCGCAGGCCGGGTGCGTCAACGGCCGATTCAGGCCAAAAAAATCGCCGCCCCGGCGCCTCCAAAAACCGTCCGCAGAGCGGTGGTAGAGGTGGAGCCCGCGGAGGTAAGTCAAGACCTGTAAAGGCCATCGACATAAAACTCCTTACCAAAGATGCAGTTCCGCTCCAGGCGGAAACATATGTCCCCACGCAATCATTTGCGGACATGCCCTTTTCCGAAAGGCTGCAGGAAACACTGCGCAAAAAAGGATACACACACCCCACAGCTATTCAGTCACAGACCATCGAAGCACTGCTCGACGGTCGCGACATGATGGGCATTGCACAGACAGGTACCGGTAAAACTGCCGCTTTTTTATTGCCGTTAATTGAGCGCATGCTCAATGGCGAAAAACTCCAAACGCTCGTTGTGGTTCCCACCAGAGAGCTTGCCCTGCAAGTGAACGAGGAGTTCAAAAGCCTCACCAAAGGTCTTGGACTTTTCTCTTCGTGCTACATTGGCGGAACGAATATCAACCGCGATTTGCAAAACCTGCGCCGCCAAAGCCATTTGGTGGTGGGTACTCCCGGTCGATTGCTCGACCTCGCCAATCGCAATGCGCTTCGACTTGCGAATTTCCCCGTCCTCATTCTTGATGAATTTGACCGCATGCTCGACATGGGTTTCGCTCCCGATGTGAACCGCATTACCCGATTGATGGAGAGCAGAACGCAGACCCTGCTCTTCTCGGCCACCGTCGACAAAACCCAAAAAAAGCTGATCGACGGCCTGCTCAACAATCCTGTAGAGGTGCGTGTGAGTGAGGGTGAAGCCACGGGCGATCATATCCAGCAAGACATTGTACGCGTGGGTGCTTCCGAAAATAAATTTGACGTGCTGCTCGCCATGCTGGCGAAGGCAGACTTCGACAAGGTGCTCCTTTTCGCAGAGACCAAGCGCACTGTGGACCGCATGACTAAAATGCTGAAGAAATCCGGCCTCCAGGCTGAACAGATTCACGGCAACAAGTCTCAAAATGCGCGTCAGACAGCACTTACCAAATTTAAGGACGGAAAAATCCAGGTACTCGTAGCAACCGATGTGGCGGCGAGGGGTATCGATGTGAGCGACGTGACCCATGTCATCAACTACCAGATTCCGCAGACTTACGACAGCTACGTTCACCGCATCGGTCGCACGGGCCGCGCGGGGAAGACGGGAAAGGCTTTTACGTTTGTAGACTAATTTTAAGCTCAGAAGCAGCCTTTGCGGCAGCGAATAGCGCAAAATTTTATAATGAAAAAAGGGGATGCCGATCGGTATCCCCTTTTT
>JAIVHQ010000085.1:7347-10147 GCA_020200995.1 Flavobacteriales bacterium | reverse complement strand
AAGGAGAAGGCACTGAATTCATAATTATTTTACCATTCAATGAATAAATGGTAGCAATTACTAAAAAGACCATGAGAATAACCAAAACATCAATTATCGTCGGCATATTCCTGTTTGTTGCAGGTTCTTCATGCAATCAGCAGTTGGATAACCGTCAAAACCAAAATCCAACTGCTTTTAAAGCACCAATAACCGGCTCATTTGAGCTTACTGATCCTGAAACCATGGAATGGGAAATTGTGAACCCTGACAGTATTCCAAAGCCGAAGTCCTATCCCTTAGATATCGACAAGCTTCCTTCAAGGCCGTTTGGCATTAATGAGTTCAAACCATTAGCGTCTCCAATCAAAGAATTCCCATTGGATTACGATCCTCAGAAAAAAATTCCGCTGAAGTTTGACACCATTCCGATTGAAATGGAAACATCCATCCTTCCTACACCGATTGTCACTAAAATGAACAAACCACGTGTTTTGAATGGAACACCTTCAGGTATGTTGCAACTTTCGACGAGTGAAGGACTGCCGTCAAATGAAATCAGAAAATTGCTTCAAAACGATGATGGGAGCTATTGGATTGCCACATTTGAAGGTGGATTGTGTTTGTACAATGGACAGGATTTGTACACCTATGATTATAGAATTATCTGGGATATTGCCTTAGACCGGGATGGTAAACTATGGATAGCCACGGGTAATGACGGAGTATTCGTACTGGATTTCAAGGCAAGAACCCAAACCCATTTTCTATCAAAGAAAACTATCCTCAGCCTCCTTTGTGATCATCAAGACAACATTTGGATGATAGAATGGCAGAAAGCCACCTATGTCATAGATAGTGAAATGAAGCAGTTGCGGCAAAGATAACAACATGTGGTTGTCCACCGATAATGGTCCTATGGCCATTTCGCTCGAAAAAAGAACAGTCACTGCCATAAACGATACAAGTGAATTAGCCGGGCTTGGGGATTTATTTGAGGAAGATCATCGAGGAAGGTTATGGATCATAAAAAACGATACCATAAAGATCTTCAGTAAAGATCGCACTCAGATGAAGACAATTGTCACAAACAGCCCCCTGTTGTTACCGCAAAAATTCGGTTGTTCGATGAGAGATAAAAAAGGGGTAATCTGGATAGGTACACTAACTGAAGGAATTCTGCTCGTGGATCCTGAAGGCCCTTTGCCTGAACATCTCGATGCTTCAAATGGTCTGACCAATAGTGAAATCTGGAGCTTTGAACAAGATCATCGGGAAAATATTTGGATGGGCTCACGAAGCAACATAGATATTTATGAGCCTTCAAAAGGGGTAATAAGAACGATTGATGAATCAATATTTGGAAATCCATCAGGCAATAACAGAATTGCCTTCATCAAGGAATTAGAAAAAGATAAAATTTTCCTGGACGGACTAGTAGGTTTCATCATTGTAGATCGTGCAAAAAAAACAATGACCCGGTATATTGATGATAAAAAACTGGCGAACCATGTATTTGGTGCCTTAAAAGACGAAACAGAAACATATTGGTTAGCTACTGTAGGCGGATTGTCGGTGTACAATCCGGAAGCCAATAGTTTTAAGATGATCCCGGATTCTTCTCCGCAATTGGCTTGCACACGAATTTTGTCTATTATCGAAGATGAATCAGGGCTTTACTGGCTGGGTACCGACAATGGCTTAGCGATAATTGACCCTGATAAAAACACCATTCGGCATTTGCGGGAAAAAGAGGGCCTATGCCATAACAATATTATGAAAATGATGCAGAGAGGGGATGGCAAGATATGGGTGGCAACATTTGATGGTCTTTCAATCATTGATCCTATTAATCAAACCATCACTAACCTGGGTGAGGAAGAAGGCCTCATGCCTGATGAACTCTACGATTTACGTGAAAAGGATGGAACAATTTACATCGGTAGCGTAAATGGACTTATTCATGTAAGGCCTCCATCTGAGCAAAATACGCCCTGGAATTTTTTCAGGTATGCTGAAGCACAAGGTTTTCCATCAAACGACTATAAAAGAAATTCAAGTGTACTCCGGGAAAACGGGCAACTTTGGTTTGGCAGTTCACCTCGCCATAGGTTGACCATTTTAACACAAGACCCGGTGATAGATACTACTGCATGTTCGGTTTCTATTACCGGTCTGCGTATGATGGATGTAAATCCTTCCTTTGAGAGTAATGCACCCTTTCAATCTTATTTTGATGTGAAAGACAGCTTGTTGTCCGGCGATGGCAAGAAAATATTTACAAAAAACACGATTCCATCCGATTCCGGTTATGTTTTCGAAAATAATATTCGGTGGGATAGCCTTTCCCTGCCTTATAAAATCCCCTTGGGGCTCAAACTTCCCTATGATCAAAACTCCTTAAAGTTCAGCTATGCAAATTCATGTGTGCTCAACAGAGACAAGATAGCTTACAGGTACACATTAGACGGTGCAGATAAAACCTGGGTTTATAATGGTGATATTTCTACGTCGAAAACATATTTCAACCTATCGCCCGGCAACTACATTTTTAAAGTAGAGACCGGAATGAACAATGGTCAATGGAGCAAACCTGCCGAATTCAGCTTTACCATTCTTCCGCCCTGGTGGCAATCCTGGTGGGCATACGGTATTTATAGCTTGTTATTTATCTCAGGATTGTTAGTAGCAGCCCGTTTTCAAAAACAAAGGCTTCTGCGAATTGAAGGGCAAAAAGCGCAGGTCAGGGAATTGGCGCAGGCTAAAGAGATAGAGAAAGCGTACCACGCGCTTAAATCCACCCAAGCCCAACTCGTGCAAT
>JAIVHQ010000085.1:4786-7322 GCA_020200995.1 Flavobacteriales bacterium | reverse complement strand
CTGGGAGAACTCACCGCCGGCATCGCCCATGAAATCCAAAACCCACTGAATTTCGTAAATAATTTTAGCGAACTGAGCAATGAGCTTGTTGGTGAAATGAAGGATGAGTTCAAGAAAGGAGATAACGAAGAAGGTTTTGCCATTGCAGATGACATCAAACTAAACCTCCAAAAAATCACCCACCACGGCAAGCGCGCCGATGCCATTGTAAAAGGGATGCTCGCCCACAGCCGCGCCGGCAAAGGCGAAAAAGAACCCACCGACATCAACGCTCTGGCCGAGGAATACCTGAAGCTCTCTTACCATGGCCTCCGTGCCAAAGACAAAAGCTTCAACGCCGATTTCAAAACCGATTTTGACCCCGACTTGCCAAAAGTGAATGTCGTTCCTCAAGACATCGGGCGCGTCTTGCTCAATTTGATCAACAACGCTTTTCAGGCCGTTTCCGCTGAAGCCTTGGCGCAGGCGGACAGTACTTACAAACCTGCCGTCACCGTAACCACCCAACTATCGACCAGCGACCAAGTACTAGTGACTATAAAAGACAACGGCCCCGGAATCCCCGACTCCATCAAAGACAAAATCTTCCAGCCTTTCTTCACCACCAAGCCCACGGGGCAGGGAACGGGACTGGGGTTGAGTTTGAGTTATGATATTATCAAAGCTCACGGAGGGGAACTAACCGTGAATAGCCATGAAGGTTCCAATACCGAGTTCACCATTCTTTTACCCGTATCAAACCAAAATCCACATGAACCGAAATCTTAAACTGTTCACAGTCGTAAAAAGGCAACAAAGTTCTCAAGTACTTTATCAAGGATGCCATACTGGGGTCATTGATTGAATACGATACGGACCGGGCTATAACTTATGGCCACGGAATACTCGACGAATTGGAAGTGGCTACCTGGCCATATTCAGATTGGATGAAAAGCCTTTTTCTGAAAACACTTCGTTTTCCCTATCGAAACTCTGACCGGGTGAACGATGGGATCATCTATTTTTCGCAAAGACTGGTGCAAGCCAAGGCGAAAAATGACAGCATTGCCCTGTCTGCTTGTCATTATGTGCTGAGCGGGTTTTACAATGGAATTGCATTGCACGATCAGGCCATCTACCACATTCAGAAATCCATCAGCTACATGGATCCCGAGGCGACCGATAGGTACATGGACAGGATCAATCCCCGAGGAAGAAGGATTTATCTCAATAACCAGAATGTACTTGGAATGTGGTATCTGGAGTCGGAAAATAACCACGACGCACTTGCCCAATTTACCTATGTGAACAGCATGTGCGATAGTTTAGACCCACTTAGATCCGTTGCGGCCAAAACTGCTGCAATGGCCTGTATAGGCTTGGATTCGCTGCAGCCTGTTCCCGATTTGATCAGGGTTGCCAGGCAGCTCGCAAGCAACTCTTCACCAAGTTCATATACGGTAGTACTAAATCAATTGGAGGCCTTGTACTACATTAAGGCAGGGGACTTTGCAGAAGCAGAAGCCTTGCTTGACGAATGTTGGGTACTGATCAAAAGAGACAACATTCCTCCCGCGCCTTTTCCCGGCAGGGTGTACCCGGATCACTATTTTGCGCTGCTACGCATGGCTGAGGGTAAATACAGTGAAGCTATAGATTTTGTGAAGCGCGACATAGAGAGGATGATCAACTTCAGATCAGTGGTTTTACAAGATTACCATCTGCTGGCAGATTTATATATGAAAATGGGAGATGGAGACAGTGCCGCTGAGACATACGCTGCTTATATTGACCTGCAGGATGAGATTCTAAAAGAACAGGCCGCTTTCAGAAAGAGCAGTTTTGAGCTGGAGCAGGAAATGAATGCCCGCGAGCTATCCATTGCCAACCTGGAAAGCGAGAATAAGGTAGCAGGACTAATTCGGAACTTTACCATCGGTTTGGCAATTTTGCTCTTAGCATTGGCCCTGTTAGTATACAATAGGTACCGCACCAAACAGCGCGACAATCAATTGCTTTCCGCGACGCTTTCCGATCTCAAGTCCACCCAGTCCCAACTCATCCAATCCGAAAAAATGGCAAGCCTTGGAGAGCTCACCGCAGGTATCGCCCACGAGATCCAAAACCCACTCAACTTCGTCAATAACTTCTCGGAAGTCTCATCAGAGCTTGTCGATGAAGTGATCGAAGAAGTAATAGCCGTAAAGACGCGATTTATCGCGTCTCCCGGTGCAAGTGAGTCGCATCGCGCCGCGTCTCCTGGTGCAAGTGAGTCGCATCGCGCCGCGTCTCCTGGTGCAAGTGAGTCGCATCGCGTCGCGTCTCCCGGTGCAAGTGAGACGCAGCACGCTGCGTCTCCCGATAGCGAAGATCCGCTCTCCGAAACCTCAGCCCTCCTCACTGACATCAAACAAAACCTCCAAAAAATCACCCACCACGGAAAGCGCGCCGATGCCATCGTAAAAGGCATGCTCGCCCACAGTCGCGCCGGCAAAGGCGAAAAAGAACCGACGGACATCAATGCCTTGGCCGAAGAATACCTTAAACTCTCCTACCA
>JAIVHQ010000085.1:0-4669 GCA_020200995.1 Flavobacteriales bacterium | reverse complement strand
GGACATCGGTCGAGTGTTGTTGAATTTGATCAACAATGCGTTTCAGGCATGTGCCGGATCTGGCACGGAAAAGCCAATCGTCACCGTCAAAACAAAACGAACTACGAGCGACGAGCTACGCATTACGATCACCGACAACGGCCCCGGCATTCCCGCCTCCATCAAAGACAAAATCTTCCAGCCTTTCTTTACCACCAAACCCACCGGGCAAGGAACCGGATTGGGCTTGAGTTTGAGTTACGACATTGTGAAGGCGCACGGAGGGGAGTTGTCGCTCGATAAGAAACAAAGCGTGGGCTGCACATTTACCATAAACCTTCCTCTCCATGTTTAAATGGAATCAGCCACATCCAACGAAGACAATTGAGCCAAAAGAGCAGCGCCGCAAAAATCAGTTTTTCTACAAGAGTCCGGTGCGTTCATGCCCCGGTCGAACACTTTTAAGCAGCTACGCAACCCAAAAACGCTAATTATCAAATTGAGCTTTTTACTTTTATCCTTTTGAATTGATCCAAGTTTATGAATTACAACCAAAGCTTATTACTCGCATTATCCCTCATGTTGGGGGCATGCGTCCCAAATTCAGAGGATGACACAGTCAAAAACACCGAATACCAAATACAAGCCATTCAGGGACTTGAAATAAATTCTGACAGCATTGAGCCGCTGAAGCCTTTTGACATAGACACATCGAAGGTTTTAGTGCATCGGCATACGCAGCCTGATTTGATTTCGGTGCGATCAAAAACAAAGAAAATATTGGGGCCTGTTCGTGAAGTAGAGGCCACGGTAAAAATTACCGTACCGGGAAAAGATAGCATCCCTTTACCCGAACGAATAGAGGCAAAAGGGCGGATAGTTGCTGCAGGCGCACCAAAGCTGACCAAAGCAGGGGAGCGTCGCAAGACAGAAACCAATCCTGAGAACTTCACTTATTTTACTCCCAAAGGAGGTCCCGGATTTCAGGTGAGGGGTAAGATTATGGAGGACAGTAAAGGCAACATATGGATGGGCAGCTATGGACGTGGTGTGAGCCGATTCGATGGAGTTAATTACGCCAACTTTTCGATCGAAACCGGCCTGCCTCTTGAAGTAATCACATGCACTGTAGAAGATTCCCGCGGTCACATTTGGATAGGAACCAATGGTGGGGGGGCTTGTCGCTATGACGGCGAAACATTTATCATTTTTGGCGAAAAGGAAGGCCTCCACAACCAAATCTTATCTATTGCTGAGAGTGAAGAGGGTAAGCTTTACTTTGGAACGCGTGACGGAGGTCTCTTTTGCTATGAGCCCGGTGATAAAGGGGATGGTGGTTACTTTACAAAGTACACCACGATGCATGGGATGGACACCATGACAGCCCTGGAATTAACTTTTGATAATCAGGGTAATCTATGGTTTTTTGACACCAATCAGAATTTTGGCAAGTTCGAGCCCGCCCGCAATGGAAAGCCTGAGCGCATATTTCAGTTTGGGCCCAACCAAAATTCATTTGATGGTCCCCTTTCAGGATTTGATATTGCCAGCGATGGCCTGGTTTGGGTTGGAGGTTTCGGTGGGACATTGTTTAGCTTCGATGGTGAAGTTTATACCCATTATGATTTGCCCGAACCGCTCTCCACGAATGGAATAGGTTCCATATTTTATGAGCAGGCAAGCGATAAGATTTGGTTCCCTATTAAGGGTGAGGGTATTGCATGGTTCCATCCCAACGACTTAGGCTCATTGAATATTTACACCAAAGCCCATGGCCTCTACTCGGATGTCTGCTACCGTATTTTTGTTTCAGAAAATGGAACCCTCTATGCCGACGCTAAGGAAGGATTCATCATTAAGACCCCAAATGCCTTCGAAACCACTTTTGCCGAAAGGGGCATGCCCGAGGAAGAAGTCAATTCCATTACCGAAGATGCGCAGGGTAGGTTATGGGTGTCCTTGGAAAATAAAGGGTTGTTTCGTTATGACGAAAAGTACATAGCAGAGCACAACAACTCCACAGGCTTTCATCAGTCTATTACGGGGCTTACCACCGATCACAACGGCAATTTGTGGCTGGCAACCGGCGGTGGTGGCCTGCATAAGTACATTCCTGACTATGATTCCGACCTTGGCACGCTTCATTACTACATGGAAATGGCAGGTCTTTCTCTCCATTATCTCACCTGTGTGATGGAGGACAGCAAAGGGCGTATTTGGGCGGGAACCAATGGTGGTGGAATCAATATTTTGGAACCCGATGCAGGTGGAGGAAAGGGAGGAAGGCTTACTCATTTAAAAGTAAATGAGGGCCTTAGCGCAAATCAAATATACACCATCTGTGAAGCAAAAAATGGTGATTTCTGGATTGGTACGCACAGTGGTGGCGTGGTGCGCTTCAGGCCCAAAGGCGACTATGAAGGTACATTTACGCATTACGGTCCTGAGCAAGGCCTTACACATCCCAGCGCCATAAGCATCACGGAAGATGATGATGGCTACATTTGGATAGGTACTCCTCAGGGAGGTCTCCAAATGATTATGCCCACCGAAAATGGCGCTGATGAACAAATTGTAAGCTTCCCTACCAAGAGCGAGCCTTTCGGCAATATGATTTACGGCTCGACCAAGGGCGACTCCGGAACCTTATGGTTTCTCGGGCGGAAAGCGCTGCTGAAACTCACTGCAGAGAACCGCAGTCGCATGCTCGAAAAGCTCGAAACCGGTCAGGTCTATCACGATGATGTGTTTTTCAGTGCCCTGACTGCTGAAGATGGCTACCAAGGATTGGGCGGGAGGAACAGCATTTATATTGACAAAAGTGGAAATTTATTATTGGGAGTTAGTTCATACTTACTTCAACACGAACCGTATACGGATGTGGATACTGTTGAACCACCTGTAGTGGCCATCACTTCCATGAATATGGCTTCCGATGTCATCGATTGGACTGCCATTAAAGGACAGGAGTCGACCAACATCACCCTCCAAAATGGTGTGAAACTTCACGATTTTGAATTCGATGCTTTATTGCCTCACTATGGCTTACCCGGAGACCTCAGGCTCGCGCATGACAACAACAATTTATCCTTCTCCTATGCAGCCATCGCAGCCCCGCAAGGTGAGCTGGTGAAATACAGCTACAAACTCGATGGGCTTGACAATCAGTGGAGCCCGCTTAGCGAACGAACGGAGGTGCCTTACGGAAACCTGGGCCATGGAGAATATACCTTTAGGGTGAAAGCGCTCGATAGCCGAGGCAACTGGAGTGATGAAGCAACCTACGAATTTACCATCAACCCGCCCTGGTGGCTTTCCAATGCCGCTTACGCTATCTATACACTTTTGCTGGTTCTTGCCGGGATTATTTTATACCGGGGGCTGAAAAAAAGAACCTTGAGAATAGAACGTGAGAAAAGCCAGGCCAGAGAATTGGCACAGGCCAAGGAAATCGAAGCAGCGTATGCAGAACTCCGCGATGCGCATAAAAATCTCAAATCCACCCAGGCCCAACTCATACAGTCGGAAAAGATGGCATCCCTCGGAGAACTCACCTCAGGCATCGCACACGAAATCCAAAACCCGCTCAACTTCGTCAACAACTTCTCGGAATTGAGCGCAGAGCTCCTGGACGAGGTGAGCGAAGAGCTTGCAAAGACAAGGCATGCCTTGTCTCAATGGCGTGCCGGGTCTCCATCTCAAGCTGAGTCTCCCGATGGTGAAGGTTCGCTCAGTGAAGCTGAGACCATCCTCACCGACATCAAGTCAAACCTCCAAAAAATCACCCACCACGGCAAGCGCGCCGATGCCATTGTAAAAGGCATGCTCGCTCACAGCCGCAGCGGCAAAGGGGAGAAGTCGCCCACCGACATCAACGCCCTCGCCGAAGAATACCTCAAGCTATCCTACCACGGCATCCGTGCGAAGGACAAAACATTTAACGCCGATTTCAAAACTGACTTCGATCCCAATTTACCAAAATTGAATGTCGTACCGCAGGACATTGGCCGTGTATTGCTCAACCTGATCAACAACGCCTTTCAGGCTGTACAGACAGGGCAAGACCTATCTCATTCGGGGCAAGCCCTGTCTCATTCGGGGCCATCAATCACCGTATCCACAAAAAAACGCGGCAACCACATTGAAATTTCCGTAAAAGACAACGGCCCCGGAATCCCCGATTCCATCAAAGACAAAATTTTCCAGCCTTTCTTTACCACCAAACCAACGGGGCAGGGAACAGGGTTGGGACTAAGCCTGAGTTACGACATTGTGAAGGCACACGGCGGAGAACTTAAAGTCGAAAGCACCAATGTAGAAACCGGCCCCGACGGTGCGACAGGATGCAAGTTTGTAGTTCAATTACCGCTTAGCTAGTGGCTGTCAGCACACCTGAGTGGCTCGATCATTAAGTTCGATAGCAAATCCAAAGAGCACAGAATGCATGGGCGTACACAAGGCTAAAAAACAAGCCTGCCAGACTTTCGGCGGTCATTTTAAAGCAAGTTGCAAAGCGCCGAGGCTATGGCGCCACGCCGACCGAAAATCAAGTCATTAAATCGAGTCTTTAGACCAGTCCGAAGTCATTAAAATTGACTGTGTCGACAGGCACTTTGGTCTGTCTATACAGACACTACATATCTGAATTCAGGCAGAAAACCGGAAATCCATGGGCATTGCTCAGCAACGC
>JAIVHQ010000008.1 GCA_020200995.1 Flavobacteriales bacterium | reverse complement strand
TGGTCGAATATCTCCACGACATACCACGCTGCTTCCTCGGGTACAGGCACGAAGGCCTGCTGACCGAATGATTCTCCGATCCAATTGTATGTATAAGGCCCTACTCCATCGATTGCATCTGCGGTAACCACTACCGAATCAGCCGGGCAGAATACATCTACATTTTCAGTTTCCGAAGCGAACTCGTAAGGTTGAACAATGGGCAGCGACGCCGTGAGCGTGTCAAAACCATCGCAGGTTTCGTAAATCACAAAAAAGTCCAGAAACAAAGTGTCGGGAGCATTCGGATTGCTAAATGTGGTCACATTGTACCTCAAAGTATCGATCCCTTCACTGAAAGCGAAAAGCGTGTCGTTCTCTCCGAGTTCGTAATCCACTCCCTCAACTGCTGTACCGCCATACGAAACGAAGATAGAACCCACGGGTGCACCTTCGGGGCGCACGAGTTCCACCAATGGAGAAAAGCAGCCGGCAACAACCACATTTTCAAATCCCGTACCTGTAAGGTCAACACCGGGCAGAGATGGATTTACATTGAGAAATACTTCTCCCGAGGCTGAAAAGGAGCCCTTGCGCAGAAATACTGCTGATTGCAATCCCTGGTCGGAAGCATTCGCAACTCCTAATTTAATGTGATAAGTTTCTCCGCAAACTATACCACCCCTGGCAGTGAGTAAAGTGGTATGGCCATTGAGATATGAAGCAATGCCGCTCTGTCCATTTGTATTATTGACGAAATACTGGCTGTCTTCTACAAAGTTAGGATTGGCATCCAAACACGGTTGAGGATTGCCCCCTGAAGGTGTTCCGGAATTAACTGTATTCACCCCAACGGGCGTTTCAGATCCCGGAATGAGGGCGATATTTATTGCACCATCAGGATACGGACTTGTAAATGGTCCACTAATTCCCTCACCGCTTAGGAAAAAGCCGAAAACATCGTTAAAGCTGGAACAGGTAAAACCTGTATACTCGTTACTCGCAAAGATGTAATCAAAGATCACCGAGTCAGACTCAACCGTAAAATCAAATTCAATAATCGCACAATTATTGACGTTTTGTCCGGCCAGAACAGCCAGGTCCGGATCGTTTGTCAAATTATCAATGATGCCGGCGTCGCCTCCGGGAATCATCATTTGCGCATTACCCGTTGCCATGACAAGTCCTTCTTCTATAGGAAAGTCTATATCAGGTGCTGCGAATGAACCTGTTTGTAAGGTAACCAGATCTCCCGGCTGCCCATTGTATGTAATATTGGTGGCTATTACTCCTTCTCCAAGAATGACTTCATTTACCAATTCTTCGATGGTCATTGTTTGATCTACATCTATCTGAGCTACTGCTGTAATCGAATTGAAAGACAAGGTAAAAACCAGAAAGAGATAATTAAAAAAGTGTCGTATTTTCATAGGAATGGCGGTTAAAAGGGCCGAAAGATAAGCATTAGCGAATAACTACAATGTTTCCGGTCTTCTCAAAGGTTTCCTCTTCAAGTTGGCCTCTGTAGCGGATAAAGAAATTGTATAATGTCATGTTATTGTGGTGAGTGCCGTCTGAGTGGCGGCCATCCCAGCCATCGTTCATATCGGTGGTATTGAACACCTCTTTACCCCACCGATCAAATATCCAGATTTCAAATTCACTGATATTCGAGCCCTGCACCTTCCATAGTTCATTGATTCCGTCGGCGTTGGGTGAAAAGGCATTCGGAATAAAAATCTCTGCGGGCGGCACTGTGGTTCGCGAAAACTCGTCCTCACAACCATAGCTATCAATGGTGGTCAATGTGACAATGTAAGGATCGGTACCGTTAAAGAAATGTTTTGGGCTGGTCAATGTACTCGTGCTTCCATCTCCAAAATCCCAGAAAAAATCGGCATCCAAAATCGGACGCGACAGGTTGCGGGTTTGTATGCCGTAATATTCAATAGGATCAAATTCGAAACTAGCAACAACCTCTCTGACCTCAACCCGAATATTACCCTGCGCTGTGACACCGCAAGTATCGGTAACAACGTAATCGTAGCGCGAGTTTGCCGCTGGCGAAACCACAAGTGAATCTGCGATTGTTCCCGATTGCGTCCATTCGTACCTAAAATTACCCGAACCACCCGTGGCCTGCAACCTGAGCTCTACACTTGTTTTTTCACAGATCGACGTATCCCCGGGAAAGGTCTGAACATTGATTTCGGGAAAGTTAAATTCAACAGTCATAGAATCCGTGTCGAAATTGCCGCACTCATCTTCTGCTTTGATCACAACATTTTGCCCCATGGAAGGATGATATACAAAAAACTGTTCAACAGTTTGATCTACCTCAACCCCGTCCACGATCCATAAGTAAGTAACATCTCCAATGCCACCTTCAGAAATGGCGGGCAACAAAAACCCCTCAACGCATGAGTTTGCGCTGTAACCATCAGGTAGAAAAACAGTCACATCCACAGGTGGTACTTCAACCTGGATGTCCTCATTGGCAGTTGCCCCGCATTCATCGGTTACTATAAGCCGCAAGGTGGTAGTTTCAGGCACTTCGTGATTCAACACGGGACCGTCACCAATAATTTGATTGGTGGGAACATCTCTCCATTGATAAGTATAATTTCCAAAGCCGCCTTCAACTTCAGACGTTACCGTGATGGGTTCATCGCAAATATCGAGCACAATGTCTTCAGGGAGGGTGATGATAATGGGGGGGTATTGTGGTACCTCCACATTGTAAGAAGTTTGCACAGAACCTGCATTACAGGTATCACTCACTGTCAGGAAGTAATTGGTAGTAAATCCGGGAGAAACCGTTATGGTATCGGCCGTGGCTCCGTTGGACCAACTGTATTGATATAATCCGTAACCGCCTGTCACCACAGGAATCAGTTCTACTTCATCGTTACAGTCAGCAAGTTCAAAAGCTCCACCAGGCTCTATCGCCAGCGGGTCTGCATCATTGATGTAGAATGTAAATGACGAGGTAAGCACGGCACCGCCACATTCAGACGCAATGTTTGTTATTGTTATCGTAAAAGTATCTTCACCAGGTGACGTTCCCAAAAACGGAGCTGTAAGATTAAAGGTCACTGTATCAACACCAGGTGGAAATACGACACTATCGGGAAGTACCGGCAACACATCAACACCGTTTACAGCGGTGCCTCCAAGGTTGAGGTAGGCCACCTCTTGTATGCCCGATGAAGCCAGTGGGCGCACAAATTGCAATTGGGCTTCACCGCAACCACGGTACAAAGTCGAGTCATTGATACCCACGGGGATATCAAGCGACACCTGAACAGCGCTGTTTGAACTGAACGATTCTGATTCGAGAAAAACGTACGATTGAAGGGCTTGGTCACTGGCATTTCCGAGAGCCAGTTTAATATGGTAGGTCTCCCCGCAAATAACTTCTGCAAATGCGGTCAGGGTTGTTGTCATCCCGGGCACGGTGATGTCTCCTTCAGTCGGATTTTGGTTGTTCACAAAATATACGCTGTGCTCTTGGAAATCGGGATTGGCCTGAAAGCAATTGTTGTAGCTGGGGTTGCCAGGGCCTATCAATCCTTCGTTAACTGTGTTGATCGCAACGGGAACGTCGGTATCGGGGATGAGCGCAATATTTTCGGAATTATCGGAAAAGGGACCATTAATGCCCGGGCCGCTGATGAAAAAGCCGAAGGCATCGTTAAAATTCGAACATGTAAATGAGGGATATTCAGCAGAAGCAAACACATACCTAAATTCGAGTGAATCACCGTTGGGAATGAAATCGAATTCGATAATGGCGCAATTGTTCATGTTTTGATTGGACAGCGCCATCAGGTCGGGGTCATTTTGCACATTCTGAACCACACCTCCAATACCGCCAAGTGCTCCATTCACTTCCCCCGTCGCCATCAAAAACCCGCGGTTGAAATCAATCACATCACTCGGACCAATATATTCTCCAAACTGTCCATTCACTTCATCCGCCCCAAGCGCTCCTGTGACTTCGACATTGAATACAGCCACACCGGCACCGAGCAATACATCCTGCACAAGCTCTTCGGGAGTTTGGGTATCATTTATTTGCACATTAAGCTGGCCAAATGCACTCGAAGACATCATTAATAGCGCGGCGGCTATGCCTATAATTGTGGACTGAAAGCGGGTAAATATTGTCAGCATATTATGAAATCACTGGTTATGATATGATATTGACGGTTCACGGCCTTTGGAAGTTGCCTGCCACGGTCAAAGAACGACTCGCCGAAGCCGGCGCCGATAAAACAGAAATATGCGAAACGGGCGGATACCCCATCGTGTACGGTGAAAAAATCATCGACCCCGCATTGCCGACCGTATTGGTCTACGGCCACTATGATGTGCAACCTGCCGACCCGATCGAGCTTTGGCATTCGCCACCTTTTGAGCCTGTGATCAAGGACGGCCTAGTCATCGCCCGCGGTGCCGCCGACGACAAAGGCCAGATGTATATGCACGTGAAGGCTTTCGAAGCCATGATGCAGACCGACAGCCTCGCATGCAACGTGAAGTTCATGATCGAAGGTGAAGAAGAAACCGGCTCCGATAGCCTCGGCCCGTTTTTGGAAAACAACAAAGAAAAACTCGCTGCCGATGTGGTCCTCGTATCAGATACCGCGATGCTAAGCAACGACACACCCAGCCTCACCGTGGGCCTGCGTGGCCTCAGCTACGTAGAGGTGGAAGTGACCGGCCCCGACCGCGACCTCCACAGCGGAATCTACGGTGGCGCGGTGGCCAATCCGATCAACATCCTCGCGCAGATGATCACCTCCCTCACGGACGAGGACAACCGCATCACCGTTGACGGCTTTTACGACAACGTGGCCGAGGTGAGCGATACTGAAAGAAAAGCAATGAACGAAGCGCCTTTCGACCTCGAAGAGTACAAGCGCGATCTTGATATCGCCGACGTACACGGCGAGAAAGGCTATACGACCTTAGAGCGCACCAGCATCCGCCCCACCCTTGACGTGAACGGAATCTGGGGCGGCTACACGCAGCCCGGCGCCAAAACTGTTTTGCCGTCAAAGGCCTACGCCAAAATATCCATGCGCCTTGTGCCCAATCAGAGCTCTGATGAGATTACCGAGAAGTTCAAAAAACACTTCCGGGGCCTCGCTCCCGACTGCGTGAAGGTGAAGGTAACGCCCCACCACGGCGGCGAGCCCGCGGTAACGCCGATTGACTCCACAGCTTTTCAGGCAGCCAGCCAGGCCATGGAAGAAGCTTTCGGCAAAAAACCAATTCCCATGCGCGGCGGAGGATCGATCCCCATCGTTTCGCTGTTCGAAAAAACGCTCGGTCTCAAGACCATCCTCATGGGCTTCGGGTTGGACAGCAACAAGATTCACTCGCCCAATGAAAACTACGGACTCTTTAACTACTACAAAGGCATTGAAACCATTCCGTTGTTTTTTAAACACCTCGCGGCCCTTTCGGAAAAATAAGTTCCGTCTGCTCCTTGTTCTTTTTACCGCCGCCACCCTCGGCTCGTGCAGCTACAGCGATGTGGAGGTGAAAGACGTGCGCAGGGTAAAAATCGACAAGCTCGACGGGAAGGGAATTACATTCACAGCTACCCTGTGGATTGAAAACCCTAACAATTACCCCATCAAAGTCACAAGTACCGACGCCGACCTCTACCTTTCGGGAAAACACGCAGGAAGCGCAAAGCTGCTCAACCGCGTTACCGTACCCCGCGACTTTAGAGGCGAAGTGGAGGTAGACGTGCGCACCGACTTCGACGAGGGGAGCCTCGCCCTGCTCCCCGTCATCATCAGCGCAGGACTCAAAAGGAAAGTGAACCTCCGTGTGGAGGGAAATGTGAAGGCAAAGTCTTTTCTGATAGGCCGAAGGTTTCCTTTTGACTACACGCATGAAGCGAAGTTTTGATATTTTTCAGACCGCACCGATCCGACATAGCAATAAGAAAATACTTCATGTTGAACCCTGCTTCTGATTTGCCCTCCGCCGACCGTTCGGATGACACTGCGAGGAGGCGACAAACGCTTTTCATTTACACGTGAGAATTTACACCTTGATCATTGCTGCAGTTGCGGGCCTCCTCTCCTTTTCCGGAAAGGCACAAATACTCGCACCCCCTGAGGGAATGCAGTTCACGCGTGCTCCGAAGTTCAACCCAACCTTTGTGACCGAAAACGGAATCCTCGAAATCCGCGCGGTGATGGAAACCAAAAAAGACGGCGACAAGATTCGAAAAACCCACCGCAACCTCGTTTACCAATTCGATGAAGAAGGCCGCAGCTCACTTTTGGCAGACATCCACACCAAGCGGCGCGACACTTCCATCACGGCCTTCCAATTTGCCGGAAGGCGGCTGCAATGCGAAGTGAAGAGCGACCCCGCCGGCCTGTTCAGCTACTGCTATGTGTACGGTGACGACGGCCTGCCCACGGAGCGAAAATACGCGAGGGTACAGCGCTGGCGCAACCTCACGAAACCCGATTTTTCCGGAAAGGATACCAAGGTGGCCACAGAAAACTACACCCACGCCCGCTACGAAAATCAACTTCACACCACACTCAACAACAGCGCCTGGCGGCCGTACCAAAAAGAAATTCGCTACTACGACGAAAACGGGTACCTACTCAAATACCTCCGCACTTTCGTGATGACCAGCGAGCGACATGAGGAAGTTTACAGCTATGAGGCATACGGCCGGGTGAAATCTGTGGAAGTAACCGCAGGGCGAAATCCGGGCCGCATCGAATTCACCTACGACGAAGTGGGAAACCTGCTCACCGAAGAGCGGTTTGAAAATGAAGCCCTCGTGTACCACAAAGAATTTGTGTACGAAGGGGCCGATATGCTGCTCCGCGCTGAACTCACGCGCCGAGAGGCTGATGAAATGCTCGAAATCACGACGTACACCTACACCTTTCGATAGCGATATCTTCGGAACATCGCGGATTATAGACATAAAAAAGTCTGCCCAAAACAGGCAGACTTTTCGATTAACTAACTGAAAAAATTCAGTGCATTCTTAAAAATGTGATTACTTCATTGAAGGAGGTAAAATCACTGCGTCAATAACGTGTACGACACCATTCTTCGCCATTACATCGGCAGCAGCCACATTGGCTCCGTTTACCTTGGCTCCGCCTTTCAGACTTACAGTTACTTCTTCGCCTTGTACTGTTTCAGCTTTCATACCTTCTTTCAGGTCGCCTGCTTTTACTTTTCCGGACACTACGTGGTAGGTCAGCACCGCTACCAGTTGGTCTTTGTTCTCAGGCTTCAACAAGCTTTCGAGCACTCCGTCGGGGAGGGCGGCAAAGGCTTCGTTGGTGGGAGCAAATACTGTAAAAGGGCCTTTAGAAGAAAGCGTTTCAACCAAACCGGCTGCTTTTACAGCGGTCACGAGGGTGGACAGTGATTCATTGCCCACTGCGAGTTCTACAATGTTCTTGTCTTGCGCCTGCACCTGCAGGGCGAAAACGGATGCGATAAAAAAGATTCCAAGAGATTTCATAAAATTATTTGTTTAGTTGTTGGACAATGATAACCCTCCGCTCAAGCAATTGTTTGCGCCTCGGAAGCTGAAAGATTTTCCGAATCTCATTTTCTGCAAAATTAACTTTTGCCGCCCCCTGACGATAGGTCGAACTGATTCACAGGGAAAGTTGACATCCCATGGGGTAAAGTGTAGTATCTCCGGGGCATCAGCCCTGCTCATATCGCGAAGACTTCCCGCGGTACCGGCAGTAAAATGGCAGTGATTGTGTATTTTTGCCCTAAATCAATTAAACCCTGTTCAAATGATAAAACGTTCTCTCCTGCTCGCAGGTCTGCTCATATTCGCATCGATATTTCAACTCCGCGCAGATGAAGGCATGTGGCTCCCCATGCTCATCAAGCGTCTCAACCAAAGAAACCTGAAGGAGATGGGGCTGCAACTCACCCCCGAAGAAATTTACAGCGTCAACAATTCTAGTCTCAAGGACGCCATCGTATCGATGGGCGGTTTTTGCACCGGCGAGATGATATCAGGCCAAGGGCTAATGCTCACCAACCACCACTGCGGCTTCGACGCGATTCGCGAAAACAGCACCGTCGAGGACGACTACCTCACCAATGGATTTTGGGCCATGAACATGAAAGAAGAACTTCCCAACGAAGGCTTATTCGTAAGCTTCCTGGTGCGCATGGAAGATGTGACTGCTCAAATGAACGAAGCCCTCGAAGGCCTGGAAACCGAAGTTGATCGCAATGCAAAAATCGCCGAGATGAGCCGTGCCATCGCCGATCAGGCCGAAGAAGGCAACGGCTACGATGCGGAGGTGAAGAGCTTCTACGCGGGCAATGAGTTTTACCTTTTTGTATACGAGCGATTCACCGATGTACGCCTCGTGGGTGCGCCACCGCAATCGGTAGGTAAGTTTGGTGGTGATACCGACAACTGGATGTGGCCGCGCCACACCGGCGATTTCTCTCTGTTCAGGGTGTACGCCGGCCCCGATGGAAAACCCGCCGAGTACAGCCCCGATAATGTGCCCCTCGTACCCAAGCACCACCTCCCCGTTTCCATTCGCGGCATCGAGGAGGGCGATTTTACCCTGACCTTCGGATTCCCGGGCAGCACCGATCGCTACCTCACTTCATGGGGAGTGGAGCAAGCCTTGGAGAAAAAGAATCCCACCATCGTCTCCATCCGCGATGTAAAGCTCGATGTGCTCCGCAAAGACATGAAAGCCGATGATGCTGTGCGCCTGATGTACGCTTCAAAATTTGCACAAATCGCTAATTACTGGAAGTACTTCATCGGACAAACCGAGCAGCTCAAGCACCTCGACGTGAAATCAGAAAAAGAGGCGCTCGAACAGAAATTTCAAGCCTGGGCCGATGCCGATCCCGAACGCAAAGCGAAATACGGAGATGCCCTCGAGATGATCCGAACGGGGTTTGAGATGAAAGACAACACCGTGATCGGAGGTACTTACGTGATCGAAGGCGGCCTCACAGGCGCAGATGCAGTACTGCAAACCTATCGACTCACGCAGGCTTTCAATGCCCTGATGGGCATGGACGAAGGCCCCGACCGCGAGGGCTTAAAAGACCGTCTCAAGCCGGCAGCAGCCGAATTTTTCGAAGAGACCCACATGCCCACTGATCAAAAACTTTTTGCAGTGACCCAAAAGCTCTACGCCGAAAATGTGGACGCCGACCAGCAGCCTGCCTATATGCAGGAAATGGGCGAAACAGATTGGGACGCTTATGCCAAGAAGGTTTATTCCGAGAGCATTTTTACCGATTCGCAACGGCTTTCAGATTTTATCGACAATCCCGACTCGGCGGCCTTCGCCGACGACCCGATGCGCAAAATTGCCACCGACCTTTTTGAAGTTTACAGCGGTCAGTCGGCGCTCAATGCCGAGGCCAATGCCATGCTTGCCAAAGGTACCCGCTTGTTTCAGGCCGGCCTTAGGGAGATGATGCCCGAAAAGGAATTTTACCCCGATGCCAACTCAACCCTGCGCGCTTCACTCGGTAATGTGCGCGCTTACGAACCAAAAGACGGTGTGGTCTACAAATACTACACGACCCTTGACGGAAAGATGGCCAAAGAAGATCCGGACGACGATGAGTTCATAGTGCCCGAAGGCATCTCTGCCCTCTATGACGCCCGCGACTACGGCCAATACGCCGATGCAGACGGCAACCTGCCGGTGAATTTCATCAGCACCAACGACATCACAGGCGGCAACTCGGGCAGCCCTGTGATCAACGGTCAGGGCGAACTGATCGGCCTTGCTTTCGACGGAAACTGGGAGGCCATGAGCGGCGACATCAACTTCGAACCGTCGGTACAGCGCACCATTTCGGTGGATGTGCGATACGTGCTCTGGGTGATCGACAAGTATGCCGACGCCGGCCACCTCATCGACGAGATGACCTTGGTGACCGATAAGAAGTCGAGTAAGAAGGCGCGAAAGAACGCTTTTAAAAACTGAATGATTCACACATTGATGAAACCCCCTTCGGAACTTCCGGAGGGGTTTTTTTTACGACTTCGCTTTTGCCCGCAGCATTATAAATGCCACGGAACCCTGCGGTTCATTATAAAGAAGTTCCTTGATTTCGAAATTCGTTTATCAAGGCTACTACTTGCATCGTAACTTAATATAAACGTGAACGCTCCACTGCATTTATAATGCTGCGGAACTATTTTCCAAAATTCGATTTCAAGAAGATTTCTCGAATCGATAAATCCCCTTCGGAACATCCGGAGGGTTTTTTATTCCTTTCGGCAAAAGGCGGAAATGCCAAAGGGACAGCGCCTCGGCCAAGACGGTCATTTCTGCTTCTTCGGCTTACCTGCCACAAAATCCTTGAGGTAAAAGGGCTCGAAATAGGCGGTATCTTCAAATGCCTTAGCGGCAGAAGCGTCAGCAGCGAGCGCAGCCATGCCTTTAACGGAAGCGTGCACATCAGGCAGAAATTCGAACCCTTTCCGTTCGCCCAGCAGGGGCTCGCACTTCTCGGCTCCATCACCGAAGTAGAGAGTGCGATCAAAAGAGCGGGCTTCGGGAAAGCTCTCCTCCGAGAGTATTTCGGCGCGGGTATCAAATACGGACTCTCCGCTGCCACTAAAGCCTGCGCAAAACACCTCCATGCGGCGGGCGTCGATCATGGGGATGAGCAGGGTGGATTCGGCCTCTTCCACCCCGACCTGAGCCGCCATGGCGCGCAGCGGACACACTCCTATGATTGGAATACCCCAGGCGTAGGCGATGCCCTTGGCTGCCGACACACCGATGCGCAAGCCGGTATAAGATCCCGGACCTTTGCTCACGGCCACAGCGTCGAGGTCGGCAAATTTTGCATCAGCTTCCCGCATGGCTTCATCGATGAACACATTCAGCTTTTCGGCATGGGTATACTTTTCGGAACTGTCTTCGCGCAGGGCAATTAAAACCCCGTCGCGGGCCACCCCGGCCGAGCAATTTTTAGTGGTAGATTCAATGCAGAGGATCAGCGACACGCGGCTCACTATTTTCCGTAAAGGTCGGATTTAGAAATCACCTCAACCTCATCACCAGGCATCAGTCGTTGCGAAACCAAATCGTAAGGTCCCGAAATTACACGGTCGCCATCATCCAAGCCCTCGAGGATTTGAATATAGCGCTCGTCCTGAATACCCGTTTTGACCGCTTTCACTTTGGCTTTACCTGCGTTTTCGACAAACACGACTGTGATGCGCTCTTTATCCTTGTCCTTGGTGCTTTCGCCAATCACAGTCTCCACGGCCGATCGTCTTTTATCAGAAGCCGTATCGCTGCGGGTGGTCACGCTCTCGATCGGCACCGAAAGTACATCTGCAGCCGTGGCCGTTACGATATCGACAGTGGCGTTCATGCCGGGCCGAAACGGGAAAGCCCGCTTGCTGCTCTCCTTGATGAGGTCGAGGTATGAGGATTCCAAAATGCGCACTTTAACCTCAAAATTGGTGACCTGATCGGCAGATGCACCGGTCGATTTGGCCGAGTTGGCGATTTCGGTCACCACTCCCGTAAATTTTCGATCCAGATAGGCATCGACTTCCACATAGGCCGTATCTCCGTAACCCACCCTTACGATGTCGCTCTCGTTTACATCTACCAGTACCTCCATCGTTTGAAGGTTGGCAACACGCATGATTTCGGTACCCGTCATCTGCATAGCCCCTACCACCTGCTCTCCAACTTCGGCGCTGAGTTGCGAAACGGTGCCGTCCATGGGCGAAAATATGGAGGTGCGCGAGTACGAATCTCGTGACTCTTTGACCGTGGCTGCCGCCGACTGTACGGAGTAGCCCGCAGCGTTCACATTTTGGTCGGCGGCGTCTACTTCGGCTGCTGCCGATTCGAAATTAGCAAGGGCATTGTCATATTCGGATTGCGATACCGCTCCGCTTTCGTGGAGGACTTCGGTTCGTTCAAAAGTCACTTTGGAATTTCGCAGTTGGGCCTTCATTTGAATCAGGCGCGCTTCGGCGTTGGCTTTCGTCGCCAAAGCATTGTTGTAAGACGCCACCGCCCGGTCGAGGGCAGCCTGGGCGAGGTCGGGGTTGATCCTGACCAACAATTCGCCTTCCTTGACCGAAGCGCCTTCCTTAAAGGGTAGCTCGAGGATCTTTCCCGACACCTCTGATGAGATGATCACCTCGGTTTCGGGGCGAATTTTTCCATTGGCCACCACCGTTTCGGTAATGGTACGCTTTTCGGCATCGGCCACGGTTACCTCTACAGCACTCGAAGATCGGCTTTTGATCACGGCAGCGACAATCAAGATCAAAATCACCGCTGCGCTGATTCCGATGAGGCGTTTTTGCTTAATAGTCATATTGCGGGCGTCTTAAATCTTTAGAAGGTAATGGGCTTGCCGAGGTAGAAATCCAGAATTTTGGTTCTGAACACAAAGTCGTACTTGGCGTTGATCAGGTTGGATTGAGCGACGGCGTATTGCGTTTTAATGTTGTTGTAGTCCACCACGTTGATCACACTTTGGCGGTAGCGAATCTCAGCGTACTTGAAAGATTCCTCGAAGGCCTCCACTGCTTTTTTGGCTGCGGTATAGCTGTTCAATGCAGCTTTGGCATCGGCATAGGCCTGCTCTACATCGAACCTCAGGCGGTTGGAAACATCTGTGTAATTGAGGTCAGCTTCGATCTGTGCAATCTTGGCCCGATTCATATTCGATCGTGCAGCGGCACCGTTGAAAATGGGTACGCTGAGGTTGATAAATACGTTTTGATTGAAGTTGTCATTTAATTGATCGCCGAAGCTTTTGGTGCGAAAATCGAACACAGGGTTTTGAGCAATCACGGTTTCCTGCGTTCCCGCTACCACGCCGATTGGAACAAATTCAAATGAGGGTTCACCAACCGGCTGGCGGTTGTTGCCGGAATAACCTGACCCTATGGCTCCGCTCACCGAGAGGGTTGGATAGAGCAATCCGCGGCTGGCATCCAGTGCAAACTCGGCTGAGCGGCGGCGGCTTTCGGCGGCCTTGATTTGCGGCAGCGTACTCTTGGCATTTCGGTAAATATCATCTGATGTGTTCGATATCAACTCCATTCCCACGTCGTCAAAGTCGGGGATGACAATGTCGAAGTCGGGTGCTTCATTTCGCGAAAGCTGAAGCAGCTGCATAAGGTTGAGTGTGGAAAGTGTCACGGCGTTCTCGCTGTTCACCAAATTGAGTTCTTCCTGGGCCTGCTGTGATACCAGGTCGTAGTAGCTGCCCATGGGTTCGGCACCGGCATCCACGAGGCTTTTCATTCGCTCCGCCTGCTTTTTGGTAATGTCGACCTGATTCTCGCTGATCACCACATTCTCCTTATTAAGCAGCACCTGCAAATAGGCCAGAGCTATCTGCATGGCAATATCGTTTTGCATGGTTTGGTATTCGTACTCACCTGCGGCCAGATCCTGCTCCCTCTGCTTTACGATCTTCATTTTGTTGAATCCGTTAAACAGGTCGAGCTCACTTCCCACAAACAGGTTGTTGCTTCGCACACGCTGTGCGGCAAATGTGTTGGTAAAGGGGTCGATTCTCTGCCCCCAGTTGTACCCGTGGTTTCCACCTGCGTTGAGGTTGGGCAGGAGAGCGTACCTGCTTTGGTCATGATCTATCTCAGCGCGGTCGATGCCGAGTCTCGATTGCAGCACACTTACATTGTTGTCTAAGGCGTAGTCAATACATCGCTGCAAATCCCAGGCATCTTGTGCCCTGACGGGACTCAAAACAGTAGCAAAAAGTATAAAAACAAAGAGGCGATACATAGAGGCAGGCTTTATAGTGGGTAAATGTAATTACGAATTCGAATGAACAGCAAACGAAAAGGACGAGCGGTAGGTGGTCTGTGTAAAAGGTGTCAGAGCTTTGTAACCTCCGCCTCCACCCTTCTGTTGGCTTCCGCCTGTCTGTTGTTGACGGGCGTGGGATATATCATCTCAGCATTGCCCACTCCCACAAAGTTTAACCGCGATGCATCAATGCCGCGCTCGGTGAGTGCTTCGTAAATTGCTTTGGCTCGGGCTTTCGAGAGTTTTCTGTACTTCCGCTTGTTGCGCTTTGACTCCCCGTTTACGTGGCCCTGAATCTCGATGTGAATGCCCGGATTCTCTTCCAAAAACCGCCCCAATTGCTTTAGTGCGGGTTTGCTCTTATCGAGGATGTCCGTCTTATCGCTATCGAATTTGATGTTGGTCAAATTGATCCGGTCACCGAGCTCCATCTTTTTGATGGGGATGGTGATGTTGTAAAGTGAGTCGTTTTTAGGAATAAAAGTTTCGTAGGCCAACAAGTAGCCTTTTTTAACCACATTGATCTCATAAGTGCGGTAGCTCACAACGTTGAGGGTCACCTCTGACACTGAGCTGAAAACAGAGTTCAGAGAATCGGGAAGTCCGTCTATGCTAATGTTTGAAGCCACCCGCTCATCCGTTTCCTTGTCAATTACATTGATCTGTAATTTCCTGATGGGTGAGCGGTATTCAGCGGTTTTGGATTCGTCCACCTCAAAATTGCCCTCATCCTTCTTCTCGGTTTTGCGCCAGTGAAGGTGTATGCTATGCCCTTCGTTTTCACGGAAAGGATTGTCGACCAAAAGGTAGAGTACGTCTCCGCCTTTCACTTTTAACGCGCGGCTGTATGGGCTGCCCGGCCCTGAAGGCACAAAGTCGTCCACCGCAGTTTCCGACAATCCGGTGCGCCCGTTCATTATGGTGTTCTTTCGTGAAATATTTGTTCTTAAAGGAATTTTTGTCCCGTCGGCCACGTCGCGACAAAAATTCGGACCGTCGTACCTGAACAGTAGGAAATCAAAGTCATCATCTTTTAACTCGGGAATCAGGTCGAAGGTAAAAACAGCGTCGTAAGGCGCTCTGAACTTGTACCAAACCGTGTTGTGCTCACGCTGGATAAAGATAGGATCTCCCAACTCGTAGCCGTAAATTTCAAGCTTATTTCCAAAACCAGGCGGAGAAAATACAGGGCCTACCGCAGTATCGTTAATCAAAAGGGCACCGGCGCAATCAGAAGCATTTTTGCCGAGCTGCACAGTTCTATTTTGTGCCTCTGCAACTGATAATGAACTAATGAAGAGAATAAAAAGGAATACGATCCGCATATATAAATTCTAATGCTGCGCTAAAATAGCCAAAGCACTGTGATAAGAATACAATGTTGCGTAAAATCCATCCCAAAAACCAAACCGGAAAGGCAGTTAAGGAACCGTTGATTTGTTCTCATGCGCCTTTCAATACCCGAGATTGGAGGACAAACGGCGCTCCATTTCCTCAAAAGGTAAACCTTTTCGCTGAGCGAGGTCTGTCACCTGGTCTTTGGCAATGCGGCCCACACCGAAGTACTTACTGTGCGCTGATGCAAAATAAAGTCCACTCACCGAAGAAGCGGGGTACATGGCAAAATTTTCCGTCAGGGAAATCCCTGTATGGGCTTCGGCATTGAGAAGCTCAAAAAGACCGGGTTTTTCGGTATGGTCAGGGCAAGCGGGGTATCCGGGCGCCGGACGAATGCCACGATACTTCTCGGCAATCAGATCGGGATTGCTCAGGTTTTCGCGGGAAGCGTACCCCCAAATGTCTTTCCTCACCTTCTCGTGCATAAGCTCTGCAAAGGCTTCGGCAAGTCGGTCAGCAAGGGCTTTGAGCATGATGATGGAGTAGTCGTCATGGGCCGCACGAAAGCGTTCAACGTGGGGCTCAATGCCCAGGCCTGCGGTCACGGCAAATCCGCCCACGTAATCGGGCCGACCCGATTCTTTGGGCGCCACAAAATCAGCAAGACTAATGTTGGGCTGCCCGCCTGCCTTCTTTATTTGCTGACGCATACATTCGATGCGGTGTATCACTTCGCCCGATCCGTCCGGACTGTACACCTCAATGGTGTCAGCCGCCGCAGTATTGGCGGGCCAGATGCCCACCACCCCGCGGGCTTTAAGCCACTTATTGGTGATCAGCTCCTTGAGCATCTCCGTTGCATCTTTATACACCTTGGTGGCTTCCACCCCCACCACCTCATCTTCGAGAATATTCGGAAAACGACCGTGAAGATCCCAGGTTTGAAAAAACGGAGTCCAGTCGATGTAAGCCGCAATTTCACGGAGGGAGTAGTCGTGAAAATCAACCACCCCGAGGGCATTCGGCGTTTGCACCGGTGGCTCAGCTTCCCAATCTATTTGAAAACGGTTGGCTTGGGCATCTGCCAGCTTGAGGTAGGTCTTGCGGTCTTCTTTTTTGGCGTGGTGGATGCGGATTTTCTCGTATTCCTTTTTGATCTCGCCAATGTATGCCGCTTTGTCCTTACTGAGCAAGCGTTCCACCACCGTCACCGAGCGCGAGGCGTCGAGCACGTGTACGGCCTGGTTGCGCTTGTAGTGCTCTTCGATTTTCACGGCAGTGTGCACCCGCGAGGTGGTGGCCCCGCCGATAAGCAGGGGTATGTCGAGGCCCGTGCGCTCCATTTCGCGGGCCACGTTTACCATTTCTTCGAGGCTGGGCGTAATGAGCCCGCTGAGGCCGATCACATCAACATTTTCTTCAACAGCTCGCTGAATGATGGTTTCGGCTGGCACCATCACCCCGAGGTCGATCACTTCGTAATTATTACAGGCCAGCACCACCCCCACAATGTTTTTTCCGATGTCGTGCACATCGCCTTTCACTGTGGCCAGCAGCACCTTTCCGGCTGCCGATTTGTCGTTGTTCTTGAGCTTTTCGGCTTCGATGTAAGGCAAGAGGTGGGCCACTGCTTTCTTCATCACCCTGGCACTTTTCACCACTTGGGGCAAGAACATTTTTCCCGATCCGAAAAGGTCTCCGACCACATTCATCCCGTCCATCAGTGGGCCTTCGATCACTTCGAGGGGCTTCTCAAATCCGAGGCGGGCCTCTTCCGTGTCTTCCACGATAAAGTTGTCGATGCCTTTTACCAGCGAGTGCGACAGCCTTTCTCTGACGGGCAGCCCCCTCCACTCAGCCGCAGCAGCTTCAGTCTTTTGGCCTGTGCCACGCACCTTTTCGGCAAATTCAAGCAAGCGCTCCGTGCTGTCCTCCCGCCGATTGAGGATAACATCCTCCACGTGTTCAAGCAAGTCGGGCGCAATATCGTCGTAAACGGTGAGCATGGCGGGATTTACAATGCCCATGTCCATACCGGCTTTGATGCCGTGGTAGAGGAAGGTGCTGTGCATGGCTTCGCGCACCACATCATTTCCCCGAAAGGAGAACGACACGTTGCTCACGCCCCCGCTAACCTTGGCGCCAAGGAGATTTTCCTTGATCCATCGGGTGGCTTCAAAGTATTCGACGGCGTTGTTGTTGTGCTCGTCCATGCCCGTTGCCACGGGAAATATGTTGGGATCGAAGATGATGTCGTCGGGCGGAAAGTTGGCTTCTTCCGTAAGCAGGCGGTACGAGCGGGCGCAAATGTCTTTGCGCCGTGCGAGGGTATCGGCCTGGCCTTTTTCATCGAAAGCCATCACAATTACGGCCGCGCCGTAACGTCGAATGCGGCGGGCCTGCCATAAAAATTCTTCCTCGCCGCCCTTGAGGCTGATGCTGTTTACCACTGCCTTTCCCTGCACACATTTGAGGCCGGCTTCGATAATGCTCCACTTGCTGGAGTCGATCATGACCGGGATCCGCGAAATTTCAGGCTCGGCAGCTATGAGGTTGAGAAACCGCACCATGGATTTCTCTCCGTCGAGCATGCCTTCGTCCATGTTCACATCGAGAATTTGGGCCCCGCCCCTCACCTGCTCGAGCGCCACATCGACGGCGGCTTCAAAATCATTTTCCTTGATGAGGCGCAGGAATCTGCGGCTACCGGTGACGTTGGTGCGCTCGCCCACATTGATAAAATTCGTTTCGGGAGTAACAACGAGGCCTTCCAGACCACTCAACTTCAGCATTGTTTCAATCGGATTTAGAAGTGATTTCGGTCATTTTTCCCGTGAAGGTCTTTCGCGGAGGGTATTTGGCAGCAGCCTCGGCAAGGGCAGTAATGTGCTCAGGTGTGGTACCGCAGCATCCGCCAACGATGTTCAGAAAACCCTCTTTCAAAAAAGCCTCGACGGCTTCGGCCATCTCCTCGGGGGTTTGCTCGTATTCGCCAAATTCGTTTGGGAGGCCGGCATTCGGGTGGGCACTCACGGCAAAGGGTGCTTTCGCCGCAAGTGTTTTTATGTAGGGTCGCAATTGGGCCGCACCAAGGGCGCAATTCAGTCCCACAGAAAGGAGGTCGTTGTGCTCGATGGAGATAAGGAATGCCTCGGTGGTTTGCCCCGAAAGGGTGCGCCCGCTGGCATCGGTGATGGTTCCGGATACCATCACGGGAACTTCCTCACCCCGCTCGTCGAAGACTTCCTGAACTGCGAAGAGGGCTGCTTTGGCATTGAGGGTGTCAAAGACTGTTTCAACCAGCAGGATGTCAACACCGCCGTCGAGCAGCGCATTGGCCTGCTCGCGGTATGCTTCGCGCAGGTCATCGAATGATACTGCGCGAAAGCCGGGGTCGTTCACATCGGGCGACATGCCGGCGGTGCGGTTGGTGGGGCCCATAGATCCGGCCACAAAGCGCGGTCGGTCGGGTGTTTTTTCCGTAAAGGCATCGGCGGCCTCGCGGGCCAATCGGGCACCTTCAAAGTTGAGGTCATACACGGCAGACTGAAGATTGTAATCGGCCTGAGCGATGGATGTGGAGCTGAAAGTGTTGGTTTCGGCAATGTCGGCCCCGGCTTCGAAGTAGGCCTCGTGAATGCCTTTAATAATATCGGGGCGGGTGAGGCTGAGCAGGTCGTTGTTGCCCTTGAGCAGATCGGGATGTTCTTTGAATCTCTCTCCGCGAAAATCTTCTTCCGCGAGGGGATGGCGCTGAATCATGGTACCCATG
>JAIVHQ010000287.1 GCA_020200995.1 Flavobacteriales bacterium | reverse complement strand
GTCTTCGAAGGTTTTGCGAAATCTGTTGAACAGTTCGGCTTGTTTTGCAGTCAGTGGAAATCCTTTTTCCGCAAGGGTGATGGCCGACGCTATTAAGTCATTCATAGGCAGCCTGCCGAGGCTGTCGTGCGCTGCGAAGAGTCCGCGCACTGTGCCCGGCACGCCGGCGGCATAGTGGGTGTCGGTGCTCTTGCCTTCGACGGCATTGCCGTCCTCATCGAGATAGAAATCGCGGAGGGCTGCTGCAGGTGCGCTCTCTCTGTAATCGAGTGTGAAGGCCTGCCCGTCGGCGCTTCTGGCCACCATAAATCCGCCACCACCTATATTGCCGGCATTGGGGTAGCACACGGCGAGGGCCCACTGTATGGCGACAGCTGCATCGATAGCGTTGCCGCCATCAGCCAGCACACGGGCGCCGATACGCGCTGCCTCCGGATGGGCGCAGGCCACACCGGCCGAAAGGCCGGTGAGCGTTTTGGCGGTTTGGATCTCAAATTCGGCCGGGCTGCTTTCGCGGAGATCGTTGCAAGCGGTTGTGGCACAAATAGCCGCAACAGCCATTGCCCAAAAAGTGTTTCTAACCATCAATAATCTTCATTTCCATGATGAGGCTGTTCAGGGGCCAGTTGCTTTCATCGACGGGCGTATTGTCCATCTTATCGAGCACATCAAAACCTTTGGTCACCTGGCCAAAAACCGTGTGTTGCCCGTCGAGGTGGGGTGCTCCGCCTGTGGTGCGGTATATTTTGCGCTTCGATTCGGGAATGGTCATTTCGTGTTCGCGCTCCATGCCCATGAGTTGTGGCTCATTGAATGTTTGGCCCGTCACGATGTAGAAATCATAAGCCGAAGACATCTTGTCGGGATTGTCATCATAGCTCCGAGCCATCGCCAGGGCTCCTTTTCGGTGGATGTGTTTTTCCCGAATTTCTGACGGAATGAGGTAGTTGCCGATCACGAGCCGACTTATTTCGTCAGACTCATTTTCGCTGTTTCCGCCCTGTACCACAAATCCTTTGACGATTCGCGTGAATTCAGTGCCGGTGAAATAGTTGAGCTCAATCATCATCAGAAAATTGGCGGTATGTAGAGGGGTGTCGTCGAAAAGTTCAATTTCCAGGGTGCCATACCTGGTGGTAAGGGCTATTCTGCGCTCCTGCCTTTTGGCGAAATAGCCTTGTAAGAAGGTTTCTGCATTTTCTCCCGTCAGCCTTGGAAATGGGGCCGGCTCATTTGATTCTTGCTCGGTGGTCTCCGGAATGACCTCGGGTTTGTCCACTGGTTTTTGCCTGTCGGATTGCTCAGGTGCCTCCTCGCATCCCCACAAGAGGAGCACGGCAACAATCGCTTTCAACGAGGTAGACCTCATTCCAGGGTGTCGTCGTAGTCTTTTTCTCTCGCATTCGAGGTCTCCATTTGCTCAGAGCCATTGAGTGTCGAGGGCGCAGGCCTCACCAATTCTGCTTTTCCCGTAACATCGAGCGGATTTTTGTAGGTGCCCTTTTCAATAATTGCATGCCACACGCCCGGTGAAGGAACAATGAACTCAACAGGCGATTTTTCGCTCATTCCACCACGATACTGATAAGTTTTACCGCCTTTGTAATTTTTGAAATGGCTCGAATGGACAAGCAGTACTTTTGTGGGCTTACTGAAGCTCACTATGATTCGGTCATTTGCTTTGGCGGAAAAGGGCTGGTGGAGAAATTTCATATTTGGGTTTGAATTCAGCCGCAAAAAGTACGGAAATTATGGCATAGATGAAAAAAATGCCTTGCTTTTGGTGATTTCCCGGAGATTATTGGATGGATAGGGCTTGTATGTTTCGGATTATAATTCAATTATCGGGTGTTGAATTTTCTCGCTTTGGTAAAATCTGGTATTCAAAAACCACTCGATCGTCATATCCTAGCGGGTAGGCGTGGTATTTCCGTGAACTGCGAATGGTAATGTTAATCTGGGCCTGTTTTTTCATGAGCTTTTCGGTCACTTCCAAAAAGAGGATGTTGCCACTTTGCCACCGATCACCGTGTATCCGGTATTCCAGCGGCAGCTCATCAGGGTCCTGGGCTTGCACAATGTATTCTATCTTCATGCCGGGGTGCAACGTGAGGTTGGTTTTTACACGGCGGGGCTTGCCGGGCATCCAAATATTCCCCAGACTGTCTTTGATGTATTCTATTCGTGGATAGCCTTCTCTGCCTACGTCGAGCAGGCTGCGATAGGCTACAATTTTAGCCCTGATTTCACCCGTAACCCCCAATATCAGATGCTTTTGGTGTACGAAAAGCTCACGCCGCTGAATATCGGGATGGCGGTAATGCTCGATGATGGCCAGGAAAGTGATGAGCTTGTCGCGGTCGGTAAATGTGGACTGAAGATCGCCAATCCAATTTTGCCGCACCAGCTCGTACAAGTCTTCGAACGGAGCGTAGTATAGCAGCCTTTCCTCGCCTGTATTGGGCACGAGATCAGTTTCTGCTTGTGCTTTGTGCTCGCGCCAACTTTCCACACGCGTGGCGGGGAGTCCGCATTTTTCGGTCCAGCTTTCACCCAGGTTTCTCTCAAGGCTGAACTCGACAAAATCGCGAAATGCGTTCTCCGCATCTTTTAATGAACGTGCTATTTCCATCAGCCCGCAATTTGGCCAAAAAAATCGGGGATGACAATAGGCAGCCTGTCACCGGCGTTGGATTGATTTTAACCTGAGTTCGGTTATAATTCGGGAATTCAGATATTCATAAAATGTGAGAAGTAAGGCGCATTTTTAAAGCTTTAGCGGGCTAAAGCGCGAAAATGCAACGCGGCATCTCGCATTTTATGGATAAGTCAATACCAATTTACACCCCGTATTTTTCAACTTCAATTTCAAAACACAACTCTGTTCGTTGCAAGTATCTACATTTTTTTTGGGGAGTTTAAACAATTTATTTTCAGACGTTCTGAATCCTGAAGGATAATCGAACTCAGGTTTTTACTATTTTCGAGCCATGACTCTGAAAATATATTACCCGGTTGTTGCGGCTCTCGCCTTGCTTTTTTCTTCATCCGCCTGTTTTTCCCAGGATGGTCGGACTGCTTATCATGATTTTTGGACTGAGACAGAAGCGATATTTTCCAATCCCGAAACTTCGCCTTTGCTTCCCGATGATGCGGCCCGATTTGACAGCATCGCGCGATATCCTTTTAATCCGAAGTACAGGATTAAAGCGACTTGGGAGCCCGCTGAGGGAGCCAAGCCACAGTCGGTTAAAACCACCACTGAGGCACGGCGCAGGATGCAAAAAGCCGGCGTGTTGAAATTTGAAGTCGGCGGGGAGAAAATTTCGCTGCCCGTATACCGCGATCTAACGGCAGCCCGCATGAAAGTGGAAGACCCCTGGCTTTTTCTGCCGTTTACCGACCTTACCAATGGATCGGAGACTTACGGCGGCGGTCGCTACATAGAATTAAACGAATCCGATCTGCGCGGTGAATCAGCGGTGATCGACTTTAATGTAGCCTACAACCCGTATTGCGTGTACAACCCCAAATACAGCTGCCCCATTCCCCCGGCCGAAAACCACATTCCAGTCAAGATTGAGGCGGGCGCTCGTGTGGAGCAATGAATCATTTATCCAAATCGAATCTTGGCTTTATTCGGTCTCTGATTTCCAGACGCGCTCGGTTACGGCATCCCCGTTCTTGAAGTAAAATACGCCACCCCAGTTGTGCTCAACACGCTTGTATTCATTGCCTTCTCCTTCGCGCACTACTATTCTTTTGACGATGGTTTTGTTTCCTTCGATAAGCGTTTCTTCTGTGATACCTGAGGGGTATTTTTCGGCGAGTTCTTTTTGGTATTCTTCTAAACTTACACGCTTCACATCGCCTTCACTGCCACCTCCGGGAGGTGTTGGTTGATCGGTCTTTTTTTGGCGCTCGCGCTCCATGCGCTTTCGCTCGTTCTCTTCCCAGTTGTCTATTTTTTTCATTCGCTCCTCGGGCGATTCATCGTTGCGTTCGTCCTTCTCTTGCTCTATCTTTTGCTGCGGGCGCTTTCGCTCAGCGGCCAATTCTTTTTTCTCCTCGGCTTTGAGGAGGTCAAGGGTGTCTTTCATCGAGAGTTCAATATCTGCGATTTTTACCTTCGGGTATACGTTGTACGGCCGTTTATCGCGCGCCTCTTCGTACACCCGCACAGCTTTGAGGTAGTGCTTTTCCTGAAAAAGGGAATGGCCACGCTCCATGAGATTTTGAAAATCAGTATCTACTGCAGCTTCCAGCTGTTCTTGTTCAGCCACTTGAATACGCTGCCGCGATGAGAGGTCTGAGAAATCTTTTTGGGCAATGGAGGCAGTGGATGCTGTCAACATTGCCGCTGTAATAAGAATGGTGTGGAGTTTCATAGTTGCACTTTGTGCTTTAAATGTACATTCATCGGGTGCAGGCGGCCAAATGCATTAACTTATTTTGACGTGTGGCCTTCATTCCAAACGCTGTGCCGCAATTCTTTATTGGAGCGGATAGCCAATATTGTCATAATTGCACCTGTTGCGTAGGCCGCAATGTCAAAAAGATCACCGCTCGCCTCTTCTGAAAAGTAGGGAAGAAGCCCTTCAAAAAAAACTGAGACTGCCACGAAAGTCAATACGACTTCTTTTGTTCCTGTTTTTTGCGGACGGCCCGAGAGTTCGGCTGC
>JAIVHQ010000084.1 GCA_020200995.1 Flavobacteriales bacterium | reverse complement strand
GCAGTGACCAAAGACATTCAAGCGATAAATAACCTACTGGAGGAGAACAAAAAAACAATATCATCACTCAACAGGAAAGTTTCAGGCTATGGAACCGAAGTGGCAGGATTTGAGAAGTTGATCGGTCAGCTCGAAGAGGATATCAAGACCAAAGAGGAGCAAATTAAGTTCATGAAGGAAAACCTCACTGCGGCCAACTTCACCATCGAGATACTCAATGAAATGCTTGACTCTGCCGAGTTTCGCAATGAAATACAATCGAGTATGCTGGAACTGACTGTCGATGAGCTTTACACTGCCCACTACGCTGTAGGTACTTATAGAGAATTACAGCGCAACGACGTACTTGTGAAGGATGGCAGTATTATGGGCATCGCAGGCAGCAAGAAGTTGAAAGAAGATTTTAACAAGGCATACTTCGAAGAAATCGACGCTCTCGAAACACGCAGTATTCCCTTAAATTCCCAAAAGGCTGAAGTAATCACCAACCATCCCAGTAATTCATACACCATCGAGGGCGAGGACAATAAGGTGTTGAATATATCCGATGTGGACAGGTTCTGGTCCAATTCCAAATTCCTGGTGGTGGTAACGGATTAAGGAGTGGAAGTCCATAAAATCGGCAATTCTAACTTTGAGTCGCGCTGTTAATTGATTCTTCGGTAGGACATGGAGTCCGTTTACAATGGGCCCCTACAGCACTTTAAGGCGCAATCAACTATCTTAATTACAGGCTATAATGATGCTTTTTTTCTCATTTGACAGCGATGATCGTTGGACAGCAATCCTTAATGAGTAATTAACGTTTCGAGCGGGTCTGAAATCCAAAATGAAATACGCGTCGTAGACATTCTTTTATCCACGCTCGTAAAGAGATTGTAAATCACATTACTGAATGCTTTTTTCTTCTGTTATCAACACTTGGGAGTACAAGAAAACCCAAATATTGAAGTAAAAAGAATGTGCAGGATTTTAAATAATTTTTACATTTGGTGGTTGTCAATATTAACAGAAGGAAGAACCCTTCATTACTGATCGAAAAAACAGAAGATGAATAAAGGATTACTCGCAGGAGCTGCAGCGCTCATTTTCTCATTACAAATCTCCGCTCAGGAAGGACACGTGCATGGCCCGTGGTGCGCTTCAGACGTAGAGCACGAGAAGCTGAAAGAACAATACCCTTCAATCGCAGAGACCGAACGTGCTTACCGCGAAGAACTGAAAGCTATCCAAGAGCAGATGAAGGTCAATCGCGACGACGATTTACCTGTGCTTCGAATTCCCATGGTATTTCACGTACTCCATGACAGGGGTCCGGAGAATATTTCAGATGCCCAGGTATTCAGAGCCGTACAGATTCTTAACGAACAGTTTCGTAAGTTGCGTGCGGACACAGCACTTGTTATTCCTGAATTTAAAGACATACACTCTGATACCCGTATCGAATTTGTTATTGCCAATCGCACTCCCGAAGGAGAATGCACAAATGGCATCAATCGAATTCCCACAATCTTTACCGATGATGACAGGACAGGGGTTACCAAGCTCGTTGCAAGTTGGCCACGTCACATTTATCTAAATGTATGGGTGGTACGTGATATTATGTCGGACCCCACCGGTGTTGGAACAACGCTTGGGTACGCAACGCTTCCTTCGGGAGTTGACAATCCCGAGGCTGCCTTTCTCGATGGCATAGTCATTCTCAACACCCAAATGGGAGATATCGGAACAGGATCTCCTGACAATACTACATTGGCTCATGAGGTCGGTCACATCCTAAATCTCATACACACCTGGGGGAATGGCCAGGTTGCCACGGCTTGCGGAGACGATGGATTGGCTGACACCCCTGAAACTCCGGGCCGATTTAATTGCCCCACACCTCAACAGGCCATGATTTGCAATGAAGGTGTAGTAGAAAATTACCAAAATTACATGGACTATAGCAGCTGCACGCACATGTTTACCGAGGATCAAGCAACGTTGATGCGCGCTACGTTGAACTCCAACGTGGCAGATAGATCCTATCTTGTCACTGATGGGGCTCACGCCCTCGCAGGTATTGATTCGGATGAGCCCGAAATCTGTAACCCGAGAGCAGACTTTTATGCCAACAGGTATAGTACCTGCACAAGCGAGACCGTATCGTTTTCTCCCTACGTTACGCGTGGTACACCTGATACCTATGTTTGGTCTTTTCCAGGTGGCGAACCAAGTTCATCTGAAGAATCAAACCCCAGCGTAACTTACAACACTGAAGGCTGGAAAACAGTGACCCTCACAGTAGGTAATGAATCGGGAACGGATAGTAAAACAGATGAATTTGCTATCTATGTTCAGTCTGATGAAAGCGTTCAAAGTTCCACCGTCGGCGGTCAGGATATCATTACGGAAAATTTCTGGGAGCCCAACCACATCAACAATGGTTGGACAGTTTCTCCGGCAAATGAGAACCCTCTTGTTTCGGGAGTGAACTGGGCCTGGTCACCAATTGGCAGCTTAGATCAGGGCAGTATCAAACTCAATCTTTTTGATGCACCTAGTCCCGAGCGATACCGCTTCGTATCCCCTCCCCTTGATCTTACGGGCAAGGCTGGACAGAGCATTTCATTCAGGTATGCATATGCTACACAGGCCAACCCTAATATGGTCGATATATCGCTGCGTGTCTACTCTACTTCCAGCTGTTTTGCCATTCGTCAGGAGAGATTCGCGATCACAGATCCACTCGAGATACTGACAGGAGGTAATTCGTCCGGTCAAAGTTTTGAGCCCAATAATCCTTCTTTGTGGAAAACAGCAGAATTCGTTATTACCAATCAACAAGCTGTTGACGGTATTCAATACGAGTTCGAAGTGAGGGCAGATTTTGGAGCAAACAACTTCTACATTGACAACTTCACCATTGGAAGCTCTTTGGTATCGGTGGAAGATGAAGGAGCATTGGGCGAAACCAAACTATTTCCCAACCCCGCAAGCGATTTCGCACAGTTAGAGCTTAAGCTGAATACACCTTCTGAAGTTTCAGTGCGTGTATTCGATATTACAGGCAAGCAGGTACAAAATGTACGATCACAAATGCTTCCGACAGGCTTGAGCCAAATTCGACTCGAAACAGGAAGCCTTGGTGCGGGCATGTACACAGTCAAAGTACTCGGTAACGGCATAGACCGTGCATTGAAACTTGTAGTACAACCCTGATCACAAAAAACAATGTAATTCAAACCGGGCACCTGAACAGTGCCCGGTTTTTTTTTGATATTAAGCGCTGTGCGGGATCTTTGGCCCTGAAAATTATCAAATTCAATGAACTGTAAACAGTGATGACTGATAAACAGCTCAATAAAATTATTGAACAAATAACTTTTGTATCAGGTATTGCGCGTAATTTCGGTTAAAACTGAACCATGATACATCCCGATACCGAACTGCAGTTCATCAACGAAGACATCGGGTACGGTGTTGTGGCCAAATCATTTATACCGAAGGGTACTGTAACTTGGGTACTCGATAAATTCGATCGCACCTTCGATCCGAAAACGGTCGAAAAGTTTGATCCCGTGTACCGCAATATTGTGGATACCTATTGCTACCGCAATAACCTTGGCCAATACGTGCTCTGCTGGGACCACCCCCGCTTTGTGAATCACAGTTTCCGCTCCAATTGTCTTACCACTGCGTATGACTTCGAAATTGCGGTGCGAGACATCGCTCCCGGCGAGCAGCTTACAGATGATTACGGATACCTCAATATCGATGTTCCCTTCAAACCCGTAGACGAAGGAACCCGCCGAAAGACGGTATATCCCGACGATCTTCTGCGCTATCACCGAAGGTGGGATCTCCTGCTCAAGAATGCATTAGAAAGGGCACCCGACCTGCCTCAACCTCTTTCTGAAATCATCGATCCCGAAACCTGGAACAAAGTGGTCAAAATATCCCGCAACGAAGAGGAAATGGACTCCATATTGATGTGCTTCTACAAGGAAGATGTCGCCGCCATATCAGCGAAATTGAAATAAACCACACGGTTGTTCCGGTTGAAGTATTTTTTTTTAAACTCACTACATGAAAGAAATCCCTACATTCATGCGCAACTATGAAACGATTATTAATACCGGGAATAGTCCTCGCCGTCTTGGTGATCATCGTTGCCATCGGGGCTTATTTTGGATCCGATTACGCAGAAGGTAAAATTAGGGCTGAAATCACAAACTCATTGAAAGAGGGCGCCGCTTTTGAGTGCGGCGACATCGAAGTGAGCCTGTTCAAAGGCCGTGTGAAAATCATCACCCCCCGTGTGACTTATGCCGATAGCGCAGACCATCAATGGTCCATCGAAGCAGATGCGATAGCAGTAAACCTCAAGCTAATTGACTTCATCCGGGGCAAGAACCGCGCAGTGCTCAAAACCATTGATATCGCTGTTCCACAAATCCGCATTGAGGCGGAGAACCCCGATTTCGATATTTTCATAAAATCTGACGAGGGGACCGACGCGGACATGTTCAGGCATTTTAAGGTCGGTACCGTTACAGTCAGTGCGGGCCACCTAAATTTCCTTTCCGGAAAACCCGGGGGAGTCGAAGTTGACTTTTCGGCGGATGGCAGCAACCTGCGCTTCGATTCAGAGACCAGTGCATTCGACGCTGATCACTATGCGGTTCGATGTACCGACTTTTCCCACCTCAACCCCGACTCCACATACAATATAACGGC
>JAIVHQ010000083.1 GCA_020200995.1 Flavobacteriales bacterium | reverse complement strand
CCACCAAAGAGAGGGCGTGGCAGCCAGCGTAAACATCCTGTTGTGGTCATGGTGGAATCTGAGTCAAATGACTCAAATAAAGGCAAGTGCGGGAACCTAAAAATGATTGCGACTGAAAGTATTAACACACCGGCGATCAATGAAATCAGAAACACCGTACTTAAAAACGTGCATACGGCACGCACCGATGCTCATCCCGCTTATCGGCAGTTGGGCAATCGCCTGAACCATGTTTTCCAGGTCACAGAAGGTGAACAAGCCGGTAAATTATTGCCTTGGGTTCACATTGCCATTAGCAACATCAAGAGACTTCTTAATGGAATAAATCACTTCATTTCAGCAAGATATCTTCAATATTATCTTGATGAATTTGTGTTTAAATTCAATAATCGATTCAGCAGTAGTAAGTTTGATAACTTACTGGGCCACGTTACTAAACCGATACTGTACTGAAACGGAAAGTCATATTACTGATTAATGAAAATATTTTTTTCAAACCACAATAACCCCGTAAATGTTCGATAATTACAAGACCTTAGAAGACGTAGGAGCGATGGATTGGCCCAATGTAATACTCTGGGCAGCGCCGGTCATGTTTGCGTTGGTATTCCTCGAGTGGGGTATCAGCCTTTATCAGAAAAAAGAAGTCTATCACAAAAAAGACTTTCTGGCCGCATCGACCATCGGCTTAGTGAATGTGGGTATCAGCGCCTCCATCAAGGTATTCACCTTTGGAGTGGCCCTGTTTTTCTGGAACCTTGTGCCCTGGAAAATTGATGTAACGTGGTGGTCCTTTATCCTCTGTTTTTTCGCCCTCGACCTTGCCCGGTATTGGGCACACCGCATTGCTCACGAGCAGCGCTTTTGGTGGGCCACTCACGTTACCCACCATAATTCAAAGCTCTACAACCTTTCGGTGTCATTCAGGTTGGGTTGGACACAGCACATTAAGCTGATCTTCTTCCTTCCTGTAATGATGATCGGCTTTGATCCTTTTGTGTTCTTCATTTGCCACCAGGTCGCCGTGCTGTATCAGTTTTGGATCCACACCGAGTACATCAAAAAACTCCCCGCTCCCATCGAGTATTTCTTCACCACCCCTTCGCATCACCGCGTGCACCACGCTACCGATGCGAAATACCTCGATAAAAACTACGGTTCGACTTTTATTATTTGGGACCGCATTTTTGGCACTTTTAAAGTCGAAGAAGAGCGACCTACTTATGGAATTACCAAGCAAATTGACTCGTACAATCCCATTACTCTGAACTTTCACGAGTGGAGCGACATTGTGTCCGATCTTCGGAAAGCAGAATCAGGAGCCGAAGGTTGGAACATTCTCTTCGGCAGGCCCGATGCAGAAGTGATCAAGCGCAGAGAGGCTGTGGCGGCTAAACATGCAGAAACCAACGGAGCTGCTGCCAGCGGTACAGCCGGAAGTGAAATCAACGGAGCATCTATGCCCAAAACTTCTCGAGCACCGCAACCAACAAAACAACCTGTTTTGGTAGAAGAGCGCTGATGCGATTCTTTCTTTGTGAGATTACTTTCAGGGGGTGGTAGAATTGTGTGGAAATATTCTACAGATTGGTGCCCGTTTGTGTGGCATATTGTCCTAAGATACCTGAATCGGAAGTTGTGATTTTTTGATCGAAAAAGGAGATGGCGCTGTCATCGTCTAAAAACATGTGATCGGCACCGACAATTTCGATGAGCCCCCAGGCTTGTAGTTTGTCGCGCACGGGGCCTTTTGTTCCGGTCACGAACACATCGTAGCCCGCAGCGCGCCAATCGGTGACCCATTCGTACATCTCATGGGCACCTGTGCTGTCGAGGTTGGTCACGCTCTCCATGTTCATCACGATCAGTTTCAAGCTGTCTTTCTGCTGCTCTACCCACTGATCGACCTTGCCTTTGATATATGCGGTGTTGGCAAAGTACAGAGGGCCGTCTACACGCACGATGAGCAGATCCTCTCGCGTCTCAAGGTTATCAAAGCGCTTTACATTCCTGAAAATTTTGGTGCCGGGAACGCGTCCCAGCTTCGCCATGTGGGGATTTGACGCGCGGTAGATCACCATCACAAGCGAAAGTACCATCCCTGTCAAAATACCAGGCTCTATGCCCAGGGTGAGCGTGACCGCAAATGTGGCAAAGAGCATGGCAAAATCAGATCGGTCTTTTTTCCACAGTTTTACAGGCTCTTTAAAATCTATAAGGCCCGAAACCGCAACCAATACCACAGCCGCGAGGACAGCGTTGGGCAGGTTGTAAAACAGGGTGGTAAAAAACAACAGGGTCAGCACAACCAACGCGGCTGAGAAGATGGATGACAACGTTGTGTTGGCTCCCGCCTCATTGTTCACCGCCGTCCTGGAAAACCCACCGGTGACGGGGTATCCGCTAAAAAAAGACGCACCAAAATTGGACATTCCCAATGCAATCAACTCTTTGTTGGCATCGAGCTTATAGTTCTTTTTCTTGGCCTGAATTGTTTTTGCGACGGCAAAGCTCTCGGCAAACCCGACAAATGAGATGGTGATCGCAATGGGCAAGAGGGTGAGCCATCCCGAAAGTTCAAACGAAGGAAGTGACAGGTCCGGAAGCCCGCCCGGCACATCACCGACAATTTCCACCCCTTTTGCCGAAAGGCCGAACCCCCATACAGCCAAAATGCCCAACACCACTGCCGCGAGCGAACCGGGAAATGCCTTGTGAATTTTCTTGCCGTATTTAATGATTAGAATGCCTGCTACTCCGATGCCAAAAGTAGGCCAATGCAGCTCGCCGATGTTTTGAAAAATAGCAAACACCACTTCATAGGCGTGCTCACTGCGCGGAAGATCAATCCGAAAAAGGTGCTTCACCTGGCTGAGCCCAATGATGATGGCCGCCGCCGATGTAAACCCGCTGATGACAGGGTGTGAGAGAAAATTCACGACAAACCCCAATCTTAGCAATCCCATTCCCGCCTGAATCAACCCTACCAGGAAGGCCAGCGTGAGTGCGTAAAGAAGATACTGCTCCGGGCCCGATGGCTCCAAAGAACCTATCCCCGCCGCAGTAAGCAGCGAAACCATGGCCACGGGGCCCACCGCGAGCTGTCGGGAAGTACCGAATATGGCGTAAATCAGCAGTGGCACCGTGACGGCGTAAAGTCCGTGAATGGGCTCCAGCCCCGCCAGCATGGCGTAGGCCATGCCCTGCGGTATGAGCATAATGCCCACCGTGAGGCCCGCCGATAAATCGCCCGAGAACCATGATTTCTTATAGGTGGGCAGCCATTCGAGGATGGGAAATACGTTTTTTATTCTTGATTTCATGGGCTGAAATGAGTGGTGACAAGGTAATTAAATTGTCGCTAAAGTTGAAAACGGCATCTGCCTGCAAAGGTCGTGCGGCAGATCGATTTCGGCCGTGACGGGAGTCACAGGTCACGACGTGCCGGCACGTGACGCGTGTCACAGAATGCATAAGGCAAACGGAATAATTTTGCGCCATGCTAAAATTCACGACGGCGGCTGCAGCCGCGCTTTGCTTTGTGGCAGTTCATGGCCAGCACGAATCGGGTACCATTTACGCCGATGAAGCTAATAGGGTCGCTCCCGAAAAATTTGAAACCCTCGGAGAATTCATGCGGACAGGGAAGTTTGTATTTGAAGCGAGGAGCTTTGCCATGGGCACGGTGAACCGCGGAGACCTCTCCGATTACGCCACCATGGCGGCCGGAGGTGGAATCGGCTATTACAGTCCGCTTTATAAAGGCTTTCACTTTGGAGTGAGTGGTTTTTTTGCATTTCAGCTTTTCGAAGAAAATGTTCGAAGCGCCGACCCCACGACGGGGGGCGGTAATCGATACGAAATTCTGCTCTACGACATGAACGACCTGAGCAACACCACCGAACTCGACCGCATGGAGGACTTCTACCTCGCCTACGATCGCGGGGGCTTCAGCGCTGTGTTTGGCAGGCAACGCGTCAATACACCCATGCTCAACGAGCAGGACAACCGCATGCGCCACAACAGCTTTAACGGGCTTACGCTGAAATACGCAAAGAACGGCTGGTCGGGGTTTGCAGGTGCTTACACATCAGTCACCATGCGCGGCACGGTAGATTGGTACAGTGTGGAAGAGTCATTCGGCGTCTACCCTTTCGGGCGAAACCCTTTAGGCACACCATCCGAATATCGTGACAACATCAGCAGCAAAGGCATCGCTGTGCTCGGTGCTGCCTACCACGACGAATCTGTGCACTTTCAGGCCTGGAACTACACTGCCGAAAATGTATTTAACCTCGCTCAACTTCAGGTTGAAGGCAGGTGGAAAGTCGGCCAAACAGGAATCCTTTACGGCTTACAGGCTTATCATCAAACAGCGCTAAACGACGGTGGAAATCCGGAACCCGAAGCGGCTTACATCGCCAGGGAGGCCACCACATTGGCCATCGGCGGCCGCCTTGGAATCGGCGACACCGATCGGAATCTGACGATAAATGCACTCCGAATAAATGCAGGCGGGCGCTTACTATTTCCGCGAGAATGGGGCCGGGAGCAATTTTTCGTGAGTTTGCCGCGCGAGCGTCACGAAGGCAACGGTGATGTAACTGCCCTGATGCTGAAATATGAGCATAGTTTCATCCAAAAAAAATTAAAAACCATGATAGGTGCAGGAGCTGTATCCAACCCCGACATTGAGCAATTTGCACTGAATAAATACGGCG
>JAIVHQ010000286.1 GCA_020200995.1 Flavobacteriales bacterium | reverse complement strand
CCTAAAAATGATTCGAAATAGCCCGCTATTACTTCATCATTTTTAGTCAAAACTCACAACTAAGCGTCAGCGTTCTCACGACCGGAGGGAGCCCGAAGGGTGAGTGAAACGAATAATTTACAGGCGTTCTGAATCCGAAGAAGAATCGAACTCAGGTTTTTAGGACTTGCTCTTTTCTTTTGCAGTCTCTTTTGAGCTGTCTTTTTCAGCCTTTGAGTCCGTCTTTTTTGAAGATCTCTTTTCTGAGCTTTCACCTTCCTGTGCGGCGGGAATGTAGCCGAAGAGTTTGTCCTTCTTGATCATTACATCGACGTAATTAGGCACCATGGTTTCCCAGCCTGATTCTCCTTCGCGGATTTTTCTCAGGGCTTCCCGGCTTTGTATCTGGAGTACTTCGGGATCGAAGTCCTCCAGGTCCACAATCCGTCCGTTGTTGAGCAGGTAGTCGTAGAGCGGGCGCAGGCGTGGATGTACCGGCATGTTTTTGCTCGTCTGAATCTCATCCGAAGGCTCGGGCTGAGAGGGGTAGAGGTACACTTTCAAATCGCGTGTAAACAGGATTCCGAAAGCCTCGAGAATACCGCCGTTGAGGTCGCGGTAATATTTCTCATTAAAGAGTTCCACCATGTTGTTGATACCCATGATCAGGCCCATCCGCAACTTGGTGAAGTTGGAGAAGTAGTGAATGAGTTTGTAGTATTCCTGGTAATTGGAGATTAGCACCGTTTGACCCAAGGAGCATAAGATGTCCGCCCGGTCGATGAAGTCTTGCTCGTCGATGTCACCATCTGCGCGAAGGTTACTCAGGGTAATTTCGAAAAGCACCTGAAGCTTTTCGGGGTCTACCCGGTTTTCGGTCACAAACTTGTTGTAGCCGTTGATGATCATATCGATGTTCACCTTGGTAACGGGTCTGAAGCTTCCTCGGATGGCGAGAATATTTTTCTTGTAGAGCACATCTGCGGGCTGCAGGTTCTTGCCGTCAGGGCTGAAAATTACAGCGTCGGTCATACCGTTCTTTACCAGCTGGAGGCTGAGCAATCGGTTATCAACCTTTTCGAAATCGGGCCCTGTCATTGAAATCATGTCGATCTCAATTTGGTCGCGGGTCAGGTTGTCATAGAGCGATTGCAGAAATTCTCTGGCATTCTGGTAATAGAAAAAACTTCCGTAAATCATATTTACACCGAGCACACCAATGGTTTCCTGCTGGGTAGCAGCATCATTTTCGTGGAGCTGCACGTGAAGTATTACTTCGTTGGGTTCCTTCTCTGCCCCGGTTTGAAATTTAATACCCATCCAGCCGTGGCCCTGATACCGTTTGTGAAAGTCAATAGTGGCAACGGTATTGGCATAAGCGAAAAACTTTTTGGAGGGGTGCTTACTGCGATCCAGTCGCTCCTCAATCAGGTGGTACTCGTGGTTGGTCATTTTTCGCAACCGCGGCTCGCATACATAGCGGTTGTTTTCTTCAGTGCCGTATATCGCATCGCTAAAGTCCTTGTCGTAAGCCGACATCGCCTTTGCGATGGTACCCGACGCGCCACCCGAACGAAAGAAATGTCGGACGACTTCCTGCCCCGCACCGATCTCGGCAAATGTGCCATACAAATCGGGATCCAAATTAATTCTGAGTGCCTTTTGCTTTGATGCGAGTATTACCCTTTCCAATGTGTGCTTGTGATTGGTGTGTTCGCGAAGTTAAGGCCTTTGTGAGAATTGCCACAGGCTTTTCGCCCTTTTTAACAGGCGGGCATTGCGGCGATAATCCGTACTTTTGTACCAATGACGAAACTTACTTTTTTGGGAACGGGAACTTCGCAGGGCATTCCTGTGATAGGGTGCAAATGCGAAGTGTGTATGTCGAATGATCCGCGCGACAATCGCCTGCGAACTTCGGCAATGATAGAAACAGAAGGAAAAACTTTGGTGGTCGATACAGGTCCCGACTTCAGGCAGCAAATGCTTCGTGCTGAAGTCGAAAACGTCGATGCCGTGCTCTATACCCACGAGCACAAAGACCATGTGGCGGGGATGGACGACATCCGCCCGTTTAATTTTAAACACAAAAAACCCCTGGAGATGTATGCTTCCGATGCCGTTCAGGTCGCATTGAAGCGCGAGTTCCATTACGTGTTCAGCGATTATAAATACCCGGGAGTACCCCAAGTGAACCTTCACGACATTTCGCACGAGGCGCCTTTCGAAGTGGAGGGCCTCGAAGTGATGCCCATCCGGGTGATGCATTACAAGATGCCCGTGCTCGGTTTCCGAATCGGCGACCTCGCCTATGTCACCGATGCCAAAACCATCGACGACAAAGAGCTGGATAAGCTGAAGGGCCTCGACGTATTGGTGCTCAACGCACTCCGCATTCAGCCCCACATTTCACATTTCAACCTCGAGGACGCCATCGAAATGGTGAATTTCCTCAAGCCGAAGCGGGCTTATTTTACCCACATCTCCCACCTGCTCGGGCTCCATGAAAAGGTGGCGCCCACCCTTCCGGAAAATATTTGGCTCGCCCACGACGGCCTCGTCGTGGAGTGCTGATGGCGAAAGTCGGGAATTAGGTGTTCAGCGAAAGGACACCGCGATGGTAAATGCCGATCACCCGGCCAGGCAGCTTTTTGCCCTTTTCGGCAGTATTGTACGCTTTGGTGTGAAGGCGCTTTTCGGCAAAATCGGTTTCGCCCGCAGTCGAGAACAGCGTGAGGTCGGCAGTGGCACCTTTCGTGATCTCGGGAACATCTATTCCCGCCACCTCTCGCGGGTGAATGCTGAAAGCGGCAATGAGCACTTCGAGCGGCACTTTTTCACCTGTCGCTCCAAAGACGAGTGGAAAGAAAGTTTCAATACCTGCCGTGCCGAAAGCGGCGTAATCAAACTCAAGCTTTTTGTGTTCCTCGTCCGCCGGGCTGTGGTCGGATGAAATCACCTGAATCTCGCCGGCAGCGAGGGCTTTGATCAATGCTTTGCGGTTCGACTCATCCCTTAAGGGAGGCATGAGCTTGTAGTCTGTATCGAAATCTACGAGGACCGTTTCGTTGTAAGCCAGATGAGCGGCGGTGGTTTCGCATGTGATGTGAAGGCCCTTCTTGCGTGCTTTTTTCACGAGATCTACCGATGTCGCCAGGCTCAGCGGCCCGAGGTGTAGCCGCCCCTCAGTGTATTCAGTCAGCCCGATGTCGCGCATCACCGCCGACTCTTCCGCCACCGACGGAATGCCTTTCAATCCCAATGAAGTCGATTGAACGCCCTCGTTCATCTGACCGCTCGGCACCAATGTTGAATCATAGGGAAAATGCATAACGGTCGCGCCGAAATTTTTTGTGTAAAGCAGGGCCCGCTGCAGCAATCCCGCCTCGCGGATGCTGTTCTTATCGTCGCCGAAGAGCCTGGCGCCTGCGGTGTACATATCGTACATTTCGGCCAGGCTTTCCCCGCGCAGTCCTTTTGATACGGCACCGACCGGTACAATGACCACAGCGCCGTCGCGGCTTCGGTTGAGGAGGTATTCTACGGCACCTTTTCCGTCTACCGACGGGTGGGTATCAGGCGAGAGGGCCACGGTCGTGAAGCCGCCGGCCGCTGCCGCTTTGAGTCCGCTTTCGAGATTCTCAGCGTGCTCAGCACCGGGATCGCGAAAGTCGGCACGCAGGTCCATCCAGCCGATGGATACGCAGAGGCCTTTTTCAGAAATGACCTGGTCGGCTTTATCGCTGATTTTTGCAGCGACCTTCACAATTTTGTCCCCGTCGATCAGGATGTCGCGTTTCTTCCCGTTGTCGGGGTGGCGCTTGTCGACGATCACGGCTTGAGAAATCAGAATCTTCATACGCGGCTGGTTTTCCATCTGCGGAGCAAAAGGGTTTCGGCGAGTAAAAATGCCAGGGCTAAAATTAGGCAGATTTTCCAGAGAGGAGTTCCCCGATTGATCTGCTCGATTTGGCGGCCCATGCTTTCGTCACCGCCGTCAAATACTTTGATGCGCACCCCGCCCGTTTCTGCGATCACCGCTTCCAGCTCGCTGCGCATGTACGATGCAAGGTCGCTCTCTTCGCGGAAGTAGTTGATTCCCGTCGCCGACACTTCTTCACCATTGTAGATCAGTGAATAAATCCCGGCCTCCCCTACATCGGGGCCCGGGTTGATAAAGAATCTTCCTTCGCTTCTGCGGTAGAGCGGTATCACGTCGGCGTTGGCCTCGGCATTTACGAGGTGGAGGTTTTCGCCATCCGTAATATTAAATGCGGGTACGGTAAAGTAGGCGTCGTCTTCGAGCCAAATGCTGCGCAGGGCGGTGGCACCACTCAATTCGGCAATGCGCAGTGCCGTGGCCACAAAGAGGGCATGGCGCGAAAAGTCGTTGTCGGATCGTCGGAGCGATGAAGCCTGTACATATAGCTGTCCTCGGCCCGGGCGGTAGGCGGTGAGAAAAGCGTTTCCGCCGGTCATTGACATCACGGGATCACCTTGGGCGCTGCGCGCCGATGGATAGAATTTCTTGACTTCGGGCAGGTCAATGTTTCGGGGAATGTTTTCAAAAACGCCGCTGTAGAGTGGGTGCTCGGTATTGATGCTTTGTACTTTTCGATCGGAAGAAATCGCCGGAGAAAAGGGCGGAGCATCCACCCCGCCGGGAATGTCCTTCACCTCGTCGAGGATCACCAATCGGTGGTCGGCCAGCGCAGCGTAGTCGATATTTCGCGCATTTACGGAAGTGTAGGAATACACTGAGTCACTCGAAAAGACATTGCGCAGCGGATCGGAGCCTTCGAGTGAATTTCGCACGCCGAGGATTTTGAGCTCATTAAAAACGTCGTACGAGAAATGGTAGGTGTCGTCGTAAGTCACGGGGCTGTCCTTGATGACAGCAGTGGCTTTCTGAAGACCGGAGGTTTCGTGCACGTACTCCAGCGTGGCCACTGATTTTTCGCCGGGATCGGCGTCTGTGCTGGCTACTGCACGCTGCACCCCGTTTATTTCGAGCCTCACAGGGATGTTCTCAATGCGCACATCGCCGGCATTCACCACGCGTACATTTACGAGGTCTGATTCGTTGAGCTTACGCACCGGCGCGTCAAACCACACTGAATCGATGTAGAGGTTAGAAAGATCGTTGCGCTCGAGGTGCACGGGGAATATGTCCACAGCCGAATCGGCGGGCAGACTGCCGAAGTCGTACCTGCTTTTTTGAAAATCGGAGATGATGTAAGCTTTCGGGCGGGTGGAGTGCTCTGCGTTCAGGAGCAGGTCGCGCTGTCGGGTCAGGATTTCTTCGAGGTTTCTCGACTTGGGGCTGAGGTCGACCTCCTGCACCATTTCTGTAAAAACGTCGCGGCTCACGGCGCGGCTGTGCCTCCCGTCAAAATCCTGGGTGAGGAGGATGAACCGGTCTGTGGCATCGTAGGCCGCCGCAATGTCCAGGGCCCTGTTTTTCGCCACTTCAATCATCGGGCCCGCCTCGCTTTCGCCCTCCATGCTGAAGCTGTTGTCAACAAATACCGATACGGTTTGCTTTTCGGTGGTCACGGATTCTTCGCTAGCGGGGATGAAGGGCTGCGCAAAAGCGAGCACCAAAAAGGTGAGGGCGAGCATTCGCGCCAGGAGGGTGAGCAGGTGCCTGAGTTTGTTTTGCGCCCTCGTTTGCTGCTTGATGTCGCGCAGAAAGCGAACGTTGGTGAATGGAATCTTCTTGAACCTCCTGAAATTGAACAGGTGGATGATCACGGGTACCGCGAGCGCGGCCAGGGCAAAGAGAAATCCGGGGTACAGAAATTCCATCGAAGCGCAAAGATACACGAAGGGACGGACTTATGCAGCGTCGATTTTCAAAAGAGAAAACGCTTTGTCGGAGTAATAGCATCTCGATACGCCTCCGCTTCGCTGCGGCACTCGATGTGACGGTTGTTTTTATCTATGGATAATTATTTCTATAGACTTCGTCAGTTCCCTGCCTCGCCGTCAGGCAGGGAGTGCCGCGCATTTTCGCGCGGTGTATCGAGAACGATTGGAAACGGGATGTTCGAATAATAGCATCTCGATACACCTCCGCTTCGCTTCGGCACTCGATGTGACGGTTGTTTTTATCTATGGATAATTATTTCTAAGGACTTCGTCAGTTCGAGTGCCGCGCATTTTCGCGCGGTGTATCGAGAACCATTAAAAACGGAATGTTCGAATAATAGCATCTCGATACACCGCTCCTGCGTCACGCCACTCGATGTGACGGTTGTTTTTATCCATGGATAATCCGTTTTAAGGATCTCCTCAGTTCGGGTATCGCTCTTGCGAGGTAGTCAATCACATTATTTCCCCTTTCTTCGGGCTTTCATGTAAGCCGCCAGATCCACTGTTGCGGCATCACCCGTTTGGCTCAGGGTCTCTGCAATCCTGGCCTGTTCAGCATCGCTCTTGTTTTGATTCAGCTTGCTGCAGGCCTCTGTTTTGGTCACGTCTATTTCAAAGGCCGTGAGCTCGCCGAGCAGTCCGTTTTTGTATTTTGCCGAAAGGCCTTTCCACTGCTCGATGTAGGCGGGTTCAAACACGGCGATCATGCGCTCGAGGACGTCAGTTTTCGCTTCATCTCCTCCCAAAATGCGCGCATTGCCGCGGCAGTGCACAACCACGTAGTTCCAGGTCGGCACATTCTCTTTTCGATCGTAGAGTGTTGGCGAAATGTAGGCGTGCGGCGCGCTGAACACCACGAGCACAGGGCTGTCCTCGAGCATTTTCGCCTGTTCATTTTCCCCTGCCAGGTGTGAGGTAAGCACGATGCGGCCTTCACTTTCGTGAAAAATGAAGGGCAGGTGGGTCGACACCGGCCCGTTCTCCCCGTTTGAGACCAGCAGCGCAAAGGGGAAGCGCTTCATAAAGGCGAGGGCTTCATCACGATCGGCATTCACAAAATGAGGTGGAATGTACATGAGGCAGTTTTGAACAAAAGTAAGGTTTCGCCACTGCATTTTTTGCGGAAGCAGAGCCACCCGGGCTCAATCCTTTCGCCACACCACGGCGATCTCCCAGGCTCCGGTACGGGGAATGGCTTCGGTGATATTGCCGATGGTAAAATCGTAGCTCAAACCGAGGGTGTAGTCGCCCCAGTCTACACGCACTGCTGCAGTGACGGCCTCGCTCGTGCGCCAAAAACTCCCGACTGCCGCGTGCAGCGGCTTGCTCTTGCTTGAAAAAGACTTCCCGTCAAAAATTGCGTAGCGAAAGTAGCTGCCGACCATGGCGAGGTCGTATTCGCCCTGATTCGCATAAAGCAGCGATGGCTCGATGCCGAATCCGCCCTCGCCGAGGTCCATGGCCGCATTGGCGAAGGCGATGATTCGCGCATTGAAATCGTGGCGCATGGCATTCGCCTCTGTCACTTCCATTTGCCCGAGCTGAAACACGGATGCGCCGGCGGTCAGGCTGAATTCTTTGCCCGCTTTTCGGCTTCCGTTGTTGCGGTCATAGTGGTAGGTCATGCCCATGCCGGCGTGGGCAGCGCTGAGCCGCGCTTGCCCACTGCCCGGCGCCTGCCTGCACGCTGCGCTGATCGTAGGCCAGGTTGAGCCCCGCAGAGATGCGGGAGTCGTCGCTCAGCGCCAGGCTGTAGGCCACCGAGAGGTTAAACTGATTGGTGGCGAAGGAGGGATCACCCGCGCGATCGGTAAAAAGCATGAGGCCCACGCCGAGGCCACCGCCCGTCTCGCTACCGCCGATGCGCATTTCGAAGGCCGCAGTACTCGTGATAAAATCGACCCCGATGGACCTCCACTGCGAGCGGTGACCGAGGGCTGCACGGTAGCGTCCATCGGTTCCGGTGAGGGCAGGATTTACTGTGAGGGGTAAAAGTTGGTGTTGCGAAAAGAGCACATCCTGACCGCTCAGTTCATCATGAGCGCCGACAGAAATCAGTAAAACCAACGCCGCTAAAAAACTGAACGAGGTGATCCTTCGCCATCCCGGCGGGTTGTATGTTTTTTCCGAAAAGGATGCCATTACTTTATCACACTCAGGTTGCCGCTGTCGAGAATCAGCTCGCCGTCGTCGAGTGATGCCTGAAGGTGGTATACATACGGACCCGTAGCCACGGGTGCTCCCTCGTAGGTGCCGTCCCAGCAATTGCCCTGATCATTGCTCTTAAAGACCAAATCGCCTTGCCGGTTGAAAATTTCAATTTTGAGGTTGACGATGCGGTTGCCCAATACACAGAGCTGATCGTTGAGACCATCGCTGTTGGGTGAAAAAATGGTAGGGACAAAAGTGGCACTCGGGGGAATTTCGCGTTCTACGAATACCGAATCCATATCGGAGCACCCGCGGTTGCTGACCACTGTCACGTAGTACATGGTAGACAATGCGGGGTCGGCGAGGAGAGAGGCGCAGTCGCTGCAGCTCAGCCCTTCAGCGGGCTCCCAGGTGTATGAGAGATTTTCGGTCGAGGCTGGCGAGATGTTGACATTCAGCACTTCCGATACCCCCAATTCAAGGTAGATCGAATCAGCCGGCGAGATGGAGGCCGTAAAGAAGCCGAGGTTGCCTATTTCCGCTTCCGCAAAATAAGTGCAGCCGTTGGCATCGGTGATGGTCGCAGTGTAAGTGCCTGTTTCGAGGTTGTTGATTTCTGTGCCTGTCAGATTTCCCGGACTCCATTCCACGGTGTACGGCCCCGTATTCCCACTCAGAAACAGTTGAGCCGAACCTTCTTTATCGTCGCACCAGGCATCTACAGTGAGCAGAGAATCGACCGGGTGGAGGGGCTCGGCGATGGCTACGGTGTCGGAAGAAGAGCAGCCGAGGTCGTCAGTGGCTATGGCGGTGTAAGTGCCGGGCGCCATGTTTTCGACCGTCAGTCCGGTGAAGTCGGCATGCGGCC
>JAIVHQ010000285.1 GCA_020200995.1 Flavobacteriales bacterium | reverse complement strand
CAAAATCGCCGTTGATTTCCTCCACAAAGCGCGGCCCGAGTTTTCGGTAGAGTTTGAGCACCACCTCGGTGTCGGTGCCGGAGTGGAAAGTCTCGTGCTTGAGGTATTTGGCTTTGAGCTCGCGGTAATTGTACACCTCGCCGTTGTACACCATGCTCACCGGGCCATCGTGCATGGGCTGATTGCCGGCCTCGCTGAGGTCGATGATGCTGAGGCGGGTGTGGCCGAGCATCACGTGTTTGTTGCCCGTGCTTTCCGCAAAATGGCCTGACGCATCCGGCCCGCGGTGGGCGAGCGATTTCAGCGCCGCTTCGGTATCGAAGGCGGGCGCTGCATCAGCGATGGTTCCGAGAATGCCGCACATGGTGGGCGCGAAGGTAAGGGGAAATCACGTTAGCGAAAACGAATGGGTTTATGTCACTCCTACGGAGTTGGTTTTCTGTTCATACAATTGATCTGGCTAATATCATGTCAGCCCTACGGGCTTTGGATTCTGCAAAGGCTTGCGCAGTATTGACCAGCTGTTATAAGTCCGCGCCAGCAAATCCCGTAGAACCCCGTTAGGGGTGATATGATGTTAGATAAATTGTTGCCCTGAAGTACCATTGAACCCCGTTAGGGGTGACATGACATTAGACAAATGGTTGCCGTGAGATACCGCTGAACCCCGTTAGGGGTGACATGATTTTGGCATTCTATTCGGAATCAATATCTTTAAATAGATAATCAAAAAAATAGAAATCATGGCCAATACCTACCGCAGCGTCTTGCTGCAATACGTTTTTGCAGTAAAGGGCAGACACAACCTTCTGCATAAATCATGGCGAGATGAAGTATTCCGATATATGACAGGAATCATCGAAGCCAAAGGGCAGAAATCCATTATCGTGAACGGTGTGAGTGATCACGTCCATGTGCTTGTCGGTGTGAAACCTCCTTTTGAGATGGATGCTTTCATACGTGACGTGAAAAACAATTCCTCCAAGTTTATCAACAAAAAAGGTTGGTTGCCCCGCAAATTTTCATGGCAATCGGGTTATGGTATTTTCAGCTATAGCCAAGATCAGATTCATCGGCTTTATGAATACATTCTTAATCAAGAGGCTCACCATGCGAAAAAGTCTTTCAAAGAGGAATATATCCAACTTCTGAAGGATTTTGAAATCGAATACGAGGAGAAATACCTGTTTGAATGGTATGAATGATGCCGGCGGTTCGCAGTCGGATATCATATTCGAAAATGCCAAACTCGAAGGTGCGTGTCATGTCACCCCTACGGAGTTGGTTTGTTACAAGTCCGCGTCATGAATATCGTTGAACCCCGCTAGGGGTGACATGATATTAGAAAATAGTTGCAGTGAAATACCACTGAACCCCGTTAGGGGTGACATGATATTAGTAGAAAGTTGCCGTGAAATACCGCTGAACCCCGTTAGGGGTGACATGATATGAGACAAATGGTTGCTATGAAACCCCGCTGAACCCCGCTAGGGGGCGACATGATTTTACCCCACCACCTCTTCAACAACATCCCCCAATCTCCTCGCCATCTGCACCCCCGTAAACCGCTCTTCATAAAGCTCTCGCGATGCGGCGCCCATCGATTTTCGCAATTCGGGGTCAACCAGCAGCTTTCGCAGGGCCTCCGCCATAAGCGCGGGCTCGGGGTCGGTCAACAAAAATCCGTTCCGCCCGTCGATCACGTTTTGGGCGATGGCACCGCGGTCGGTGCTGATCAGGGGCAGGGCGGCGGCGGCGGCTTCGATGAGGCTCCAGGGATGGCCTTCGGGCGATTTTGGTGCGAAGACGAAAATATCGCTGTCGGCCAAAGCCTGCCACTTGGCATCGCCGCTGACCGGGCCCGGGAGGTGGCAGTGGGCCAAGTGCGAGCGATTTGTTATCGCTTCGCAATCGGCCCGGTACGAGGCATTGTCCCAACTGCCGTAAGCGTGAAATTCAAACGGGGGAAGGTCTTTGTATTCAGCAAGGATTTCGAGGGCTTGGAGCAATTCCTTTAGCCCCTTGCCGGGGAGGCAGTTGGCGAGGTAGGTCGCGCGCAGCGCTTGGTTTTTCCTTTCCGGAAAGGAAAAATCGCCTCCGTTGGGAACGGTGTAAATGCGATCATCGGGGAAGAACCCTTCGAAAATGTAGCGAAGGTTGTCGCCGAGTACGATCGCTGCGCTCGCCTTGCCGAGCTCGAAGCGCAACCGCTTTTGCCGCCAGGGCCCTAAGCGGTAGTACATGTCGCGAAACTCGCTGCCCCGCAATTGCACAATCACCTTGGCCCCCGCGGCGGAAGCGATGCGAATGAAGGGCACGTCTTTCAGGAATCCGCCGGGGGTTTGCGCAATCGGTACGATGACCACTGCGGGCTTCACGCGCTTCATTTTTTGCCGAAAGGCGCTGTACATGCGGCCCAAAACGGCCAGCTTCGACAATCGGAACTTCCCCATTTCCGAAACAGAGGCATTGATCCGCGTGTCGAAATGGTGGAGATCAAAGCGCTCGGCGAGTTCCGATTCGAGAATAATCTTCGTGGCCACCGCGGGCCCGATATAGGGTGGCGGCAATTTGCCAAGTAGCATTACGGTCGGTCGATCCATGCGTCGCGCTGATTTTCCGGAAGGAGGATGAAAGCAAAAATGCTGAGGGCAAAATATGCAGCCAGCAAAAACCGCTGTGCCTTGCCCAGGCGTGACATGCGCAACGCGATGAGGTAGAGGAAGCGGAGGTAAAAAAACAGTCCGATGGCCCCGGTGGCAAAGAGGATGCGCAAAAAATCGTTGTGAGAACCGATGCCGATGTAGGAGTAGACGTAGGAGAGGCTCAGCGGGTAGCCCAAAAACTGCACGTGCACGGGTTCTTCCATGAAGTTGGCCAGCATCAACCTCCACCGTCCCATGCGTCCGTGGAGAAGCTGGTCAGAATCCTTCTCGCCCTGATACACGGCCAGGTCGGTCTCTACGAGCGGAGTGATTTTCTCGGCGATGATTTCGCTTCCGAAAAAACTGAACAGGAAGCCGGCAACGAGCACCACGGCAAACCCCGCCGAACGGTTTCGGGTGTTCATGTTGAAGAGCAGAAAAAGGCCAAAGATCAAAATGAAGATGGTGTAGGTGGCCGTGTGGTGAATATTGAACAAGCCGAGCACGTTGATCACAGCCACAATGACAAGGAGCTGAGTTAGCTTTCGGACCGGAACAACGTGCTGCCGCGAAAGGAGATAGTACGTTGTGATCACCGTCGTGAAAATGATGTACATGCCGTAGCTCACCACATCTCCAAAACTGCCTTGTATGCGCTGAAGGCTGCGGCTATCTTCGATGCTGATCGGGTTGATCAGTAATTCGTAAAGCAGGATGGCGGCCACGAATACCGCCGAATAGAGGAAGGTGGTAAGCACCCCGTGCAGATCGCGCCTGCTGCGGATGAGGATGCGCAAAAAGAAGAATAGGTAAACCGGCATGGCCAGCTTCAGCACAAATTCGAGCGAAAGCAGTGAAAGCGGATCGTAAAACACGGTGAAAAGGGCGCTGATCAGAAGGAGAGCTGACCACCGCGCGAATGATTTGTCGGCGAGGGTGAAACGCGGAAGTCGGTATTGGATAAGCGCAGTGATGCACAGCACAGGGGTGAGCACACCTACGATGTAAGGAGGCGAAATCAGGGGACTCACCTCTTTCAGAAAGTAGAGGTTGTCGATCACGGGCCGCAGCAATACCAGAAGCGGAAACCACCGCAGAACCGGGGGCAGCTCACCGAGCCATTTACGCCATTCTTTAAAGCTCAATCGGGGGTTTTAAAATGTGAAGTACAAAGTAAACCACATCGTGCCTTGTCGGGCAGCAAGGCCGGCAATAGTTTTGAACGGAATCCTGCGGGGCGAGTTGAGTGCCCCTTCATTACTGTTCTTCAAAATGCATTCGGCTGTTTACCAATGCGCCGCGCCTGTAGTCGTATTCTTTGGCCAGATCGCCCGCTTCGTCATACACCAGCACCTTTCCGTGCAGCTTGTCGTTTTCAAAATTCCGTTCCGTATAGGGCGTTCCATCTTCGTACCACGATTTCCAGACCCCCGTCTTCGCCCCCGCGGCGTAGTGGTATTCGTATTTCAAAATTCCTGTTTCGTAATACTCCCGATACGGGCCATCTTCCTTCCCGTCTTTTACGCTCCCCGTTTTTTGCAGGGTTCCGTCAGGGAGGTACACTTCCCAGGTTCCGCTTTTCACCCCGTTTTCGTATTCCGTGAGGGTGTGGATTTGTCCGTTTTTGTAGCGGGTGCATGCCTTTCCGGAAAATAAGTTGTCGCCCGACCAAAGTGCCTGTGCGAAGGGTTCGTTTTTGAGCCGAAGGTCTCCCAATAGGGTGCATTCAGTTTCCTCGCGGGTGTCTTTCGCGGGCTCGGTGGTCGTGGCGGGTGCATCCCCTTTCCGGGAAACAGTGTCGGGCCCGCAGCCGGCGAAAAGCAGCAAGGGGAGTGCAAATGCCGTGAGCAGTCGAAGCCGTGATTTATTATTCTTCCTTGTAGATTTCAACCTTCGATTCATTTTCGTTTTTGAATCCGCGGTACATGCCCGAGGTATTGAATTCCATGGAGATGTTTCCGTCGGCGTCGAGGGCGATTAATCCGCCGCCGCCTTTCATGTCGGTCAGCTTACTGTGGATGGTGTAGCGGGTGGCCTGCTCGAGGGTTTTGCCGCCGTATTCCATTTGGTCGGCCACATCCTTGGCTACCCCGATGCGGATGAAGTATTCTCCGTGGCCGGTGCACGACACCCCGCAGGTGGCGTTGTCGGCATAGGTGCCCGCGCCGATCAGCGGACTGTCGCCGATGCGGCCAAACCGCTTGTTCATCATGCCCCCGGTCGAGGTGCCGGCGGCAATGTTGCCGTTGCTGTCCACGGCCACAGCTCCCACGGTGCCGAATTTCGACACCTCTTTTTCTGCGGGAGTTAATTGGCCCTGATCTTTGTTCATGGCGTCGTATCTCTTTCGGATGCGCGGCACGGTGAAGTAGTCGTTCTCGACCTGCTCGAGGCCTTGCTCTCGCGCAAAGGTTTCGGCGCCCGCGCCCGAGAGCAGCACGTGGGGCGATTTTTCCATCACCGCAATCGCGGCCCTCAGAGGGTTTTTTACCGTGGTGACCCCGGCCACGGCACCTGCGTTGAGGTTGCTCCCGTCCATTACCGAGGCGTCGAGCTCGTGGCGGCCTTCGGAGGTCATCACCGCTCCGCGGCCTGCGTTGAATTGGGGCGCATCTTCAAGCACCCCGATGGCCGCCGCCACAGCTTCGAGCGCCGAGCCGCCGTTTTCCATTGTGGTATATCCCACATCCAGTGCTGCCTGAAGGGCGGCTCGGATTTCAGCTTCAGCGCTGTCGGTCATCATGCCGCGCTCGATGGTGCCGGCCCCGCCATGAATCACAATGGCGGGCACAGCATTTTGACCAGAGAGACTCAATGCGCTGATCAGCCAAACTGTACTGAGAAAAATGTAGTTTTTCATGAGCCAAAAATTCTTAATTGCCGCAAGGTATCAAAAATGAGCCGGGTTTTTTTGCACAAAAGAGCACACTTTACGTTAACTTTACAGGCAGGTCTAGCGTAAAGACTTTCGAGACGATTTTTTATTTTTCAAAATACAATGTGGGCATCAATTAAGCGGTATCATTTTTTTTATTTGCGTAAAGGATTTTATGAATTTTTGAAAAAGGCATCCGTCAAGTTCGGGCTTGTAATGATTCCCGTTTTGGCAGCGCTCATGCTTTTTGAAAAATTTACTCCCGGATTTGAGTACTACTTCGCTCAGCTCTCTTTACTGGTAAGCGAAGAATTTATTCTTTCCCTGTTTTTTGTCAGTGAAACCCTTTTGGGCCTTATTCCTCCCGACTTATTTATCATTTGGGCAAAGCAGTTCGCATCTCCCTATGCCGTGGTGGCACTTTTGGCTGTGTTGAGTTACAGCGGTGGTTTGCTGGCGTATTTTATGGGAGTGAAGTTGCTAAAAATAAACCGTCTAAGTCATTTGATCAATGTCAAGTTTGCTAAGCAGTTTACCATGCTGAGAAGTTGGGGTGGATTTATAATTGTCGTGGCAGCTTTATTGCCTCTTCCGTACAGCACAATGTGCCTGGGCGCGGGAATGCTGAAATATTCATTCAAGTCTCTGCTCTTGCTCGGGATATTCAGAATTGCCCGATTCTTCGTGTATGCCGCTGTGCTTTTCCAGGTGGTCTGACCGTTTGCCCCTTTTATATTAATCGCGTTTCGGATGTTGTTACTGCAGCTATACTTCAAAAACAGAAATTTCGGTTTCATTGAATCAGGGCGACTCAGGTAAAAAAAAAGCAAAGTTTTTTACTTTATACCCTTTTATACATTGGTTTCTTCATAGCCGCATCAGGTACCCCGCGATTTCCATCATCCAGGCCAGCCCGACGTGCACAATCACCCCTCCCCAAATACTGCGGTGATGGATGGCAATAACGCCGAGGATGTACCCGCCGAAAACCGAACTTAATGCCTCAGCAGCGGGCTTACCGAAATGAAGTACGGCATAGCTTGCCGCCATGGGCAGGAGTACGTAAGGTCCCAAAAATCGGTACAATCCGATGACCAGAAATCCGCGAAAAAAGTACTCCGTAGAGATAAAGTCGAAGCCATAAGCAGCTTCGTAGGCCACTACTGCAAGCCATTCCGGAATTTCGACCGCTTGAGCAAATGCACTTCCGCCCGATCGGGCGTACTTCGGGTAAAAGTTCTGCATGTCGGAGATAGTGCTTCCGATGGCCACCATCACGGCGGCACCGGCAAGCAGGATGATGTAAGGCTTCAAATCAAAAGGCGCCGGGCGAAGGCCGTATGCACCTGTTTTCCTGTAGCGGTCGGCGATGAGGCTCAGGAAAATTAAAGGCAGGATGACCGTAAAAACTCCCTTGAACATGGATGCAATTTTGTACACGTAGTACACCTTGCTGCGGGCCTGCGCTGTGACGGCCAAATCTTCAAAAAGTCCCCAAAAATAAACGGTGCGATCAAATGAGAGCACGGCAAAACCGAAAATTACAATGGCCCAAAAACGAAAATTTTTCAAGGCGATCTCCTTTCCGAAATGCATGCGTAGCAGGAGGCAGGTGACGATGTAGGGAACTGTTTGAAATGCCCACATTGCCGCCCACCGCGCTACGGGATCGGCTATGGTGTCAATATAATTGTCCTCAAAGTCCAGGCTGTAATTGAACACAAAAAGCGCAGCCATCCACACTGTGAAAGGCACGAGCACCCCCGCCTTTCGGTGGTGGACAAAGGATTCTGCGAGGGCTTTGATCAGGGCTCTCATGGGGTGAGCGTTGAACGGTGAAAAACAGTCCGACTCACTCCATATCTTTCAGAATCCCATCCACTT
>JAIVHQ010000082.1 GCA_020200995.1 Flavobacteriales bacterium | reverse complement strand
CCTCGGTGCGGTATACACTCCCTCAGCCGGTGAAATTGCTGCGGGAACCGTGGAACTCACCCTGACCACCACCGGAAACGGAAACTGCCTTGCGGAAAATGACCAGATGACCATCACCATCACGCCTGCTCCTGTAGTAGACGCCGGCGCGGGTGGTGAGCTATGCTCTAACAACCCTGCCATCACCCTCGAAGGCTCGGTGACAGAGGCCACAGGAGGAATCTGGAGTGGAGGAAGTGGCTCTTTCAATCCCGATGCGAACACTTTGAATGCTGTCTACACACCGACTGCGGGCGAAATCTCAGACGGCGTGATCAACCTCACCCTCACTTCGACGAGCAACGGGAATTGCATAGCCGTGACAGACCAGGTGACTTATACTTTCGGCCCCTCACCCGAGGCAGACGCGGGCCCTGATCAAACGCTTTGCGCCAACAATGCAGTGGCCCAACTGGAAGGATCTGTAAATATAGCATCAGGTGGAACCTGGAGCGGTGGATCAGGTACTTTTTCACCAAGTGCAAATGCGCTCAATGCGACTTACCAACCCGCTGCTTTCGAAATAATTTCGGGCGGTGTTACCCTCACCCTTACCACCACCGGAAACGGAGATTGCAACCCGGTTTCAGATCAGGTTATCATCACCTACACCCCTGCTCCTACGGCCAATGCGGGTGCCGATGTCAGTGTTTGTGCGAACAATGCACAAGTGATTCTGGCCGGATCGGTGACCACAGCTTCAGGAGGCACCTGGACCGGCGGTTCAGGTGTATTCTTTCCGGATGCCAACTCGCTCGGTGCTTCCTACACCCCTTCCGAAGCTGAGATCGCAGCGGGATCGGTGACCTTGACGCTCACCACCACAGGCAATGGAAATTGCGTTCCCGTGAGTGATGACATGACCATTACCATCACTGAAGAGCCCGAGGTAAACGCGGGGATCGATTTGAACATATGCGAAAACAACAACATCTTTGAACTGAACGGAACGGTTGAAAATGCAGGCGGCGGAACATGGACCGGAGGCACCGGTACCTTTGACCCTTCACCGGATGTGCTCAACCCTACCTACACGCCTTCAACGGGCGATCTCAACGCAGGAAGCATTACTTTCACCCTGACCTCCACAGACAACGGAGGCTGTAATCCCGAAGCTGATCAGGTCGTAATAACCTTCACCCCGGCTCCCGAGGTGAATGTCGGAGACGATATAACCGTTTGCGCATCGAGTCCGGCAACGGGACTAAGCGCAATTTTCTCAACATCTGCAGGAATTCAGTGGAGTGGTGGGGCAGGAAATTTCAGTCCGAGCGACATCTCGGCCAATCCGGTGTACACCCCGACTGCAGCCGAAATAGCTGCAGGTAGCGTAACACTGACGGCGACAACAACAGGTAATGGCAATTGCAACGCCGTAACGGATGAGATTACCATTAACTATACCCCCGAACCTGCTGTAGATGCCGGGTCAAATCAGGAATCGTGCGCCAACAACCCTGTGGTAAGTCTCGGCGGAAGCTTCTCCAATGCCGACGCTGCGCAATGGTCGGGTGGCACAGGATTCTTCGACCCAAGTCCAAATTCACCTACAGCCCAATACACGCCGTCAAACGCGGACATTCTTAATGGTGGTGTAACGCTTACATTGACCACAACAGGCTCAGGCGCCTGCGCGTCCGTTTCTGACCAAATGACCATTTCAATTGCGCCGGCACCGGTGGTAAATGCAGGCGAGGACGTATCAGTATGTGCGAATAACAGCACGGTAAACCTCAACGGCAGTGTGAGCTTTGCTTCGGGTGGGCAATGGACGGGTGGCACAGGAGTTTTCACCCCGAATGCCACTTCACTGACGGCGACCTATCAACCCTCGGCTGCAGAGATCGCGACCGGCTTTGTGACACTCACGCTGAACACGACGGGCAATGGAAATTGCAACGCCGAAAGTGACCAGGTGACCATCACCTTCACTGAAGCACCCGTGGCAGATGCAGGGACTGACATGACTTTTTGCGCAAACAACGCAGAGATTCAACTCAACGGTTCGTTTACCGTCTCTGAAGGTGCGAGCTGGGTAATGGAAATTGCCTCTTGGCGACAGATGAGGTAGAATTCACCTTCACCCCGGCTCCTGAAGTAGACGCGGGCGAAGATATCTTCGCTTGTGTGGACGACCTGAACGTTCCGCTTTCGGGTGAAGTAACCGGGCCCACCACTTCCGGGGTGTGGAGTACTTCAGGCAATGGAACCTTCGTACCGAGCCAGTTCAATCCCAATGCCTCGTACATAGCCACATCGCAAGACTCCCTCAATGGGGAAGTGACCATCACACTTACCTCTACCAACAACGGACAGTGTACGCCGGTGACGGACGAATTGACCATCTTTATCAACCCCGCAGGTACAGCCGATGCAGGCCCCGACCAAACTGTTTGTGCGAGCAACAACAATGTATCCCTTCAGGCAACCATAGGCGGCGCAGCCAACAGCGGATTTTGGGAAACATCGGGAACGGGAATCTTCACACCATCAGCTGAAGTGACCAATCCGACCTACCTGCCCGGTGAAGCTGATATCGCTGACGGTAACGTAACGCTCACCTTCTTTGTAAATTCTTGCAACCAGGCATCTGACGCCATGGAGGTTACCATCACTCCGGTGCCGGTGGTCGATGCAGGCGAGGAGTTGACCGTTTGTGCCACAGAAGGTGAAATCGATCTCAATGGAAGCGTTTCGGGAACCAATACCACCGGCATTTGGACCACATCGGGAACAGGGAATTTTACTCCCGATGCAGAGGACCTCAACGCCACCTACGTTTTTTCAGCAGAAGACATAGCCGCACAAGGCGTAGTACTCACCCTCAGTGCCACAAACATCGGTAACTGTGTGCCCGTATCAGACAACGTTACGCTCAACATATTTCCGGAAGGGAGTGCCAATGCCGGAGCCGACATCACCGCTTGTGCAAACAATGCTGAGGTGACCCTGAACGGATCGCTGACAGGAGCGGACATCGGACTGTGGACTACTTCGGGTTCGGGCAGTTTTGACCCCGACGCTTCAACCCTCAATGCGACTTATACTCCAAGTCAGGACGACCTTGATGCCGGTAGCGTCAATTTGATCCTGACCGCAGTAAACAGCTGCAACCCCGCTTCTGACTTTTTAACACTCAACTTCACCCCCGCACCGGTGGTGGATGCCGGGGCCGATCAGGAAGTGTGCGGTGAGGTGGTTCCATTTCAGATTTCCGGAAACGTAAGCATCGCCGATGGCGGTACCTGGACGACCTCCGGATCGGGAACTTTTCAAAATGCGAACAACCTCAACACTTTCTATGTGGCCAGCGAGGATGATATAGACGCCGGCCTGGTGACCCTCACCCTGACATCGACCGGAAACGGCAACTGCCTTGAGGTATCGAGCTCACTGGACATCCAGATCAGCACAGGAATAGTGGTGGATGCCGGCCCCGATCGCGAAGTGTGTTCAGAGAACGATCAAACCCAGCTCTTCGGCTCAGTGAGCAACGGAAGCACCACGGGCATATGGTCGACCAGCGGAAACGGTAGTTTTCAGCCAAACGCCGAGTCGCTCAATGCTGTCTACACCTTTACAGAAAGTGACATTGCCGCCGGCGCCATCACCATTACATTGACTTCGACCAACAACGGCCCGTGTGCCGAGGTATCCGAAAGCTTTGAATTGAGCTTTGGCAATACCGCATTTGTATTTGCCGGTGACGACGTGGATTACTGCGAAACCCAGGAGCTGATTCCTCTGAACGGGCAAGTGAGCGGCGAAACCTTTACAGGTATTTGGACCACGCCCGGCGACGGCCAGTTTTTACCGACAGCCACCACATTAAATGCATTCTACGAGCCCGGCCCTGAAGACCTGTCTGCAGGAGGCATCAACCTCACGCTTACGTCAACAGGCAGCGAGCTCTGCAGCGAGGGAAGTGATGAGCTCACCATCGGGTTTCAGCCCCTGCCTGTGGCCGATGCCGGTCCCGATGCCTTGGTTTGTGGAAACCTCGGGCCGGTGCAATTGGCAGGCGCAGCTGAGTGGGCATCAGGTGGAACATGGACCACAGCGGGCAGCGGTGAATTCCTTCCGAATCCAAACGTTTTTAACGCCACCTATTTCCCTTCACAAGCGGACAGTACTGCGGGCAGCGTGGAACTCACCCTGACCACTACAGGAAACGGACTTTGCAGCGCGGACAGCGATGTAATGACCATATCCTTTTCGGATGCCGTGGTTCCGAATGCCGGGTCCAACATTGAGGTGTGTGAGACTGCGGGGAGCATTCCGCTTCAGGGATCTCTACAAGGTAGCGGAACTGTGGAATGGAGCAGTTCGGGCAATGGTGCATTCGACCCGGGCAACACCACCCTCAACACAAACTACATTCCTTCTTCAGAAGACATAGAGCAAGGCAACATTACCCTTTATCTGGCAGCGGAAACCACAGGGAACTGTCCCGGGCTCACCGACTCACTGACAGTGGTATTTGACCGCTTGCCGACAGTGGAAATGAATACAAGCCCTGCGGCGTGTAATACTTCCGAGAGCGTAAGCCTTTCGGCAAACGTATCTTTTCAGGACGCGGTACTTTGGTCAACAAGCGGCACAGGAACTTTCAGTCCCAATGCCAATGCCGCCAACGTGGAATACCTTCCGTCGGAAGCAGAGTTGAATGCCGGTAGTGTAGCGCTGACTTTTACAGCCATCAGCAACGGCGCCTGCGGCGCAATTGATACCGAAGTGATTCTCACATTCATTGCTCCCGCCACCGTAAATGCCGGGCCCGACATTAATGCTTGTTCTAATGATGGAAGTATTGAACTGGGCGGAGTGGTAAGCGGATCTACCAATACCGGTGTTTGGAGTACTTCGGGATTTGGAAATTTCAGCCCCGACAACACCGCGCTCGACGGGGCGTACAACTTCGGCGGAAACGATATTCTGCTTGGCTTTGCCAACCTCGTACTGACCTCTTCGAACAACGGGCCTTGCGCTGCGATGAGTGATACACTATTATTGACCATCAATCCTGCCCCCACCGTAGATGCCGGCAATGACATCTTCGCCTGCTCAAACAGCAGCAGTACGGAGCTCAGCGGCACTTCTGAAAATACGAGCGAAATCACCTGGACCACCAGCGGTGACGGTGTATTTCTGCCGGGCGAAACAGAGCTCACACCGGAATACGTCATTGGGGTGAACGATCTGTTGAACGAAGAAGTCATGATCTTCCTCACGGGAAGCGGCCTGGAGGGTTGCCAACCGGCCACGGATACTTTGATGATCAACATTACGACACCTTTGATCGCCGACTTCTCGTTCGGAGCTGCTTGCGCAGGAAGTGCAGTGCAGTTTACCGATCAAACCGAAGTGCTCAGTGGCACCATTGACGGGTGGAGCTGGGATTTTGGAAACGGAAGTGTTGCGACAAGTCAAAACCCTTCGGTGGTTTATACGGAAGCCGGGAACTACAACGTGTCGCTGATCGTGCGGAGCAGCATCGGGTGTAATGATACCATCGCCCAAGTGGTGAACGTGGCGCCACTGCCAATTGCCAATTTTACCATTAGCGACAACCCCGCCCCAATAAACTTCGACGTAACATTCACGAGCACCTCTGAGAATGCCACTTCACTTCTCTGGAACATGGGCGATGAACCCGGTCAATTCAACGACGACGTTGTGACTTACAGCTATCCGGAACCGGGAAACTACACCGTAACCCTCACCGCTCTGAACAGCGCGGGATGCGCCGATTCTACATCGCGCATCCTGAATATAGACGGCAGGCTCATCCTGCCACCACGACTGCCGAATACCTTCTCTCCCAATGAGGACGGGCTCAACGACGTGTATTTTGTGAGAGGGGGTCCGTTTACCGAATTCGACTTCAAAATATACAATGGTTGGGGTCAGGAAATTTTCAACTCCACAAGTCAGGAGAACGGGTGGGACGGAAACCACGAAGGCAAACAGCTCCCTCTCGGTGTATATGTTTACACCCTCAAAGCGACGAATGTACTCGGCAACTTCTACGAAATAACGGGTAAAATCAACTTATTGCGATAACCATGAGAAAGATTATCAATTCGAATACAGACTTATTCAAAGCCATCCTGGTTGTTGCACTGATGGCAGGATGGATGTCAGGCCGCGCTCAGGATGCCCAGATCACCCAGTACGATCAGGCCCCCATCATGTTTAACCCGGCCAATACCGGAATGCTCAAGTACACGGACATGCGCATTTCGGCACTGTATCGATCACAGTGGAGTTCGATCTCGACGAGCTTCATCACCTTCGGCACATCTTTCGATATGGCACTCGATGACCGCTGGGGCGTAGGTGGTGTGTTTGTAAATACAGACGCCGCCAACGTGATCAGCTCCTCTAATTTTTTGGGCTCGGTGGCCTATCAGATCACCGATCCGAAAAATACGAAGTACATGCTGAGTGCCGGGGTACAACTCGGGGTATTGTTCAAACGCATCAACACCCGCGACATGATCTTCGACTCTCAATTTGACGGGTTCAACTTTGACAATACCATCAACAGCATGGAGTCATTTGACCGAATGAACCGTTTAATGCTCGACGCAAATGTGGGTTTTTCATTCAAATCAACTGACCGCACAAAGCGGATCAACCCCTTTGCAGACCTGGCGGTATTTCACGTCACCACACCCGATGAATCTTTCATCGGTTCGCAGCAATCCAGGCTGCCAATGAGGTGGATGGGAAACATTGGAGCGCGCGTGGAGATCAACAATAAATTTGTGATTGATCCGTCCGTAATTTTTATGCGACAGCGGGAAGCGCAGCAATTTATCTTCAACGCAATTGCTCATTACGAGATTTCAGGAACGCCGTATCAAGTGCTCGG
>JAIVHQ010000081.1 GCA_020200995.1 Flavobacteriales bacterium | reverse complement strand
ATGATGAATTAAGCCATAACTTTGCAGCACTTTGAAGGGAGGAAAGTTGACATTGATTCGCCACGGCGAAAGCACTTGGAACGCGGAAGAGCGGTTTGCCGGCTCAAGCGACGTTCCTCTCACTGAAAAAGGCCGCGAGCAAGCGAAGAGTGCGGGGATCTCCCTCGCTTCACTACAATTCGATCTGGTTTTCACGAGCCGATTGGACCGCGCGCGGGAGACTTTCCTCATCATGAAGCCTTACCTCAGTGATAAAACTCCGAGACATATTGAACACAAAGCGCTCAATGAAAGGGATTTCGGAATTTTGGAGGGCCTCAAAAAATCAGATTTGGCTGCTTCCTACAGCGACGCTCAAATGGAGCGGTGGCGCTTTGATTTCGACGAGCCCATGCCCGAAGGCCGCGGTGAAATGTTCAGAGAACTTTCAGATCGGGTGTGGGCACTTTTTGAAAAAGAAATTTTACAAGAAATAGCCCGTGGCAAACACGTTCTCATCGTGGCCCACGGTCAGGTTCTTCGCTCGCTTTGCATGCGATTGGAAGGGGCCCTTCCTCATGAAGGGAAAAAATATTATATAGAGAATGCCACCCCGATTACATTCATTCGCTCTGTAGATGGCGAGAATTTTCGACGCATCTAGTGAGAATCACTCTTATTCGCTTCGAATACTATCGTTTCAGCCATTGCGAAAAATAAAAAAGGCCCGCTTTGAGGGGACTTTTAATTTTCACCTTGCCATTTTCGACTTTGGCCCAAACAGTGCCTGCCACGGAAAACACAACTTCCTGTCCCAAAAAATCAGAAGCGCCCCCGTATTGACGGAGACGCTTCATTGTTTCATAGTTCATTACAGTTGCCAGGGCCTTGGTATTAGGAAAATTAATATCCAATAGTTCAGATGTACCCTTTATGGTCGCCGTTCCGTGATGAGAAGTGGCCTCTAAAGTTCCGGTCACAGCGATTTTTCGTGGCATAATTGTAATTACTTGTTTTCGCTTGTGCTGATCTTCATCTTACCGCTCAAATTCCAAGCAGTCATTTCAGTCGAACCAACTTTTGTTGGCACTTGAATGGTAAGATCCTCAAATTCATAGGTAATTTGAGCATTTCGACCAGTGAGTTTGTCGTAAAGCCCTACTGCAAGGTCGGGCCAGGTTTCAATTTTTTCTTTATTATCCATGGTTAATTAGTTTAAGTATGAAACAGCATGTGAGTCATATTGTTTACAACACTGACGTTTTAAGCCATGCTGTCGCATACCAGAGAGTGGCATTCTTCGAAAACAGAACTTACAGTATGACATTATGCGCTTTGCACTGCTGATTTCACGGAAAGTCCAAACTGTTTTTCGGCCATCTCGCATACCTGTCCGCCAATGGCCAGCGATGCAGTAGCTGCGGGAGAGGGCGCATTGAGCACGTGGATGCTCTGGTCGTTGTATTCGATTCGAAAATCGTCGCGGGTATCGCCGTCGGCGCGGAGCAAAAGGGCACGCACCCCTGCCCTGCCCGGCCTGATGTCGTCCATGGTAAGTGAAGGGATAAGGCGCTGCAGTGTTTTCAGAAACCTTCGTTTCGAAAAGGCGCGGCGGTACTCGTCGATACCGAATTTCATGTTTTTAAAAAACAACCTCCAGGTACCGGCATATGTCAAGGCATCAAAAGCATCGCGCAGGTTGAAATCTGTCTTTCCGTATCCTTCTCGTTTAAATGTGAATACGGCGTTCGGACCACACTCAATTTCGCCGTTGGTCATGCGCGTAAAATGCACCCCGAGAAAGGGAAAGTCAGGATTGGGAACGGGATAAATGAGGTTTTTGACCTTGTGCTTACCGGCGTCTGTGAGTTCGTAGTAATCGCCGCGGAAGCCCACCACTTTTTCGCGGAGTTTGATCCCGTCTTTGCGGGCCAGGCGATCGGCCTGGAGACCCGCGCAAAACACTTGGTGTTTAGTAAGGTAGGTGTTTTTGGAAGTATGCACTTCTTTGAGTTCCCCTTTACGGGAAACGGAGGTCACCTCTTCGCCGAGGGCCAGCTTGCTGTTCGGGTTGGTTTTCAGCGTCAGTTCGACCATCTTTTCAGTGGCCTGCCTGAAGTTGATGATTCCCGTCACAGGTACCCATAATCCCGCAATACCGGTGCAATGGGGCTCTCGTGCGCGAATTCCCTCGGCATCGATTTTCTCGAGGCCTTCAATACCGTTTTTCAATCCTGTCTGATAAATGGACTCCAGCATGGGCAGCTCGCTTTCATCGACTGCCACCACTACCTTTCCGCACACATCGTGATCGATGCCGTGCTCTTTTGAAAAAGCCACCAATTCTTTGCGGCCATTCACACAATTCACCGCCTTAAGCGATCCCGGCTTGTAGTACAAACCCGAGTGAATCACCCCGCTGTTGTGGCCCGTCTGGTGGTCGGACAGCACATCTTCCTTTTCGATTAGCACCATGCGCAAATGCGGGAACCGGGTCTGCATTTTATAAAAAGTAGCCGCCCCCACAATGCCACCGCCAATGATGGCCACGTCATAAATATCTTTCTTCTCCACTGTCATATACAGTTCGCTCTAAATTTTTGCAAAGATGCGAAATTGTCGCGGGAAAGCGCTGTGGCTTTGCAGTCGGCGGGCGGAAATGTTCTTACATTTGGAAACATGTCCGAAAGTGGCAAGCCGAAATCGTTTTTCTAAATTAAACACAGCCATCAATGGATACCGCATTGGCTATCGTTTCTATCATTCTAATCCTGACGGGATTTTTGGGATCTGTTTTGCCGGTGCTTCCCGGGGCTCCTTTGAGCTGGTCGGGTTTGTTGGTCCTTCATTTCAGTAAGTACGCCGACTTCTCATTCACATTCTTGGCAGTGAGTTTCGGAATAATGGTGGTAATCACGGCACTCGACTATTTCATTCCTCTCTGGGGGACCAAAAAGTTCGGAGGCACGCGAGGCGGCGTAATTGGCTCGGGGATCGGGGTTGTGATCGGCCTGTTTTTTCTCCCGATCGGCATTATTGCGGGGCCATTTTTAGGGGCCTTGATTGGAGAACTGCTTCAAAATCCGAATGAATCAAAAAAAGCCTTGCGAAGCGCAACGGGCAGCTTCGTCGGTTTTCTACTGGGAACGGGGTTCAAGCTCGCGTTTTGCGGCTGGACACTGTGGCAGTTTTTCAAAGCAGTCACATGAATGCGGAGGGGTGCCTGTCGAAAATGAGATTGTTAAAAAATTTGTTAAAACATCGGCCTCGGTGTTAAGCTGACACTCGAAGGAATAGTCTTATCTTTGCGTGATAATTTTAGACAAAAGCTTAATGACGTATCGCAACACTGTAATTACGGGCACAGGGGCTTACATCCCGACGGAGGCGACCCCGAATTCACATTTCGCAGAAAGGCAGTTCTACAACCTGGACCGAACTGCGGTAAAGAGCAATGGTACCGATGTGGTGGAGAAATTTGAAGCCATCACAGGCATTGCCGAGCGGCGCTACATCACGCCCGATCTCACCTCATCGCAAATCGGAGCCATCGCAGCGCGCGCAGCCCTCGACGATTCGGGAGTAGACCCCGAAACCATTGATCAAATCATCGTTGCGCATAACTTTGGTGATGTCAAGTACGGCTCCAACCAAACCGATGTGTTGCCTTGCCTGGCGGCCCGCATCAAGCACGAACTCGCCATCCAAAATCCGAACTGCGTGGCTTACGACATACTCTTCGGCTGTCCGGGTTGGCTTCAGGGGGTAATTCAGGCTGAAGCTTTTATCCGTTCAGGTCAGGCCAAAAAGGTGCTCGTAGTGGGTACCGAGACCCTATCGCGGGTGGTTGATCCTTACGACAGGGACTCTATGATCTACTCTGACGGCGCGGGTGCTACGGTCATCGAGCTGAAAGAAGAAGATTCAAAGCGTGGAATCATCAACCTTGGCAACAAGTCTTTCTGCAATGAAGAGGCCTACTACCTCTTTTTCGGTTGCAGCAACCAGCCCGAGAGCGACAATGACACCTGCTACATTAAAATGCACGGCCGAAAAATTTACGAATTCGCCCTCAATGAGGTGCCGAAGGCCATGAAAGAAGTACTCGACGAAAGCGGCTTCGCGATTGATCAGCTCAAAAAAGTATTTATCCACCAGGCCAACGAGAAAATGGACGAGGCCATCATCAAGCGTTTCTACCGCTTGCACGGAATGCGCGAAAGCCCTGAGCATGTGATGCCGATGAGCATCCACCGATTGGGCAACAGCTCTGTAGCGACCGTCCCCACCCTCTATCACCTTGTAAAAAACGGTGAAATGGCCGACCACGACCTCAGCCCCGGCGATGTGATTATGTTTGCCAGCGTGGGTAGTGGGATGCATGTGAATGCCGTGACCTATGTCGTTTAAGATCCGAACTTAATACCACTCTTCAGACCGGCGCCTCGCAGTGTCGGTTTTTTTTTGCCTTCCGGAAAATCAGAAGTATCCCCAATCCTTGCTCAGACCGTTGCGTCGTCCACGTGCGGCATGGCGGCGAGGTGTCCATCGCCGAAGGCCCAGCGCAGGAATAGCGGCATGGCCTTTTTCCATGTTTCGGGATTGTGCCGGCCCTCGCGAATTTCGCAGTATGCAAAATCGTGGTACGGACGATAGCCCTTGCGGGGCCCAGCATCCGCTCGCACAAGGTATAGCGCCTCCACCAGAGTGATCCGCTGAACACCCCGGTTTTCCCGAAAAGGTGGTGCTGGTTCCATGCCAGGTCCATAGCGCTGAGCCCGCCGAGTGAGTAGCCCGCCACAGCGCGCTCCGCTGGATTTTCTGAAATGCTGTACCGCTCAGCGAGCCAAGGCATGAGTTCGAGGACCACGAATTTGGCGTAAAGCCCGGCCTTAGCTCCCCTCCCCTCGTAGTCGGCGCGAAAAGCAGTGCCGTATTCGGCCATGCGGTCGCCCGCGGCAACGCCAACGACGAGTATTTTCGGAATGCACCCCGTGGCTGTCTCCCGCTCTACAGACTTCTTCACCCCCACTGCAGCGCTGTCCTGACCGTCGTTCAGAACCAGCAACGGAAGCGGCCCCGAGACCGTTTTCGGGTCAATAATTTCGACATGAACCGGACGACCCAAATGAACAGAACTTAACTCATGCGAGGTGCTTCTGTACAATTCAGGAGGCTTTTCACTCTTCTGTTTAACAACCTTTTTCGGTTGCGCTTTCGATGCCATCAGTCCAACTAATTTGCTGTAAAAGTACGTCAACGCAAGCTGCACGCAATGCGATAAAATACAAACTCCCCGTCTTCACCTTTTTCCTGAAGGACTTTACCAGGACCGCTGCCCGGTCCCCGAATCGGCGAATCCAAAAAAAATGCGGACTTTTGCAGCCTTTCATAACCCGCTATATGAGCCTCAAAGCCATTTCTCCCATCGACGGGCGCTACGCCGACAAAACGGCGAAGCTCGTGCCTTACTTTTCCGAATTTGCACTCATCAAATACCGCGTTCGCGTAGAGGTGGAGTACTTTATCGCACTCACAGAGCTCCCCCTCCCGGGATTGGCGCCGCTCGAACAGACGGGCAAAGATGCCTTGCGGAAAATGGTGGTCGATTTTTCCGAAAAGGATGCCGAGGCCGTTAAAGCATACGAACGCGTGACCAACCACGACGTGAAAGCGGTGGAATACCTGGTGAAAGACAAGCTGAAAGCGCTGGGCATGGAAGCCTCATCGGAATTTGTCCATTTCGGGCTCACCTCGCAAGACATAAACAATACGGCCGTTCCCGTTTCCGTAAAGGAGAGTTTTGACCACGTATTGCTACCCGAACTGCGCCACCTTGAAGAGGTGCTGTACCGCCTCGCCGAACAGTGGGATGACGTGCCAATGCTGGCCCACACCCACGGGCAGCCGGCCTCCCCTACGCGCCTGGGCAAGGAGATCCGCGTATTTGCCGACAGGCTGCGCATACAGATCGACGGCCTGGTGCAAATTCCCGTTTCCGGAAAATTCGGTGGCGCCACGGGCAATTTCAACGCCCACAAGGCAGCCTACCCCGACATCGATTGGGCGGCTTTCGCGAAAGCTTTTCTCCGTGACCGCCTTGGTATCAAACGGCAGGAAGTCACCACACAAATAGAGCATTACGACCAGCTCGCAGCTCGATTCGACGCCCTGAAGCGCATCCATACCATCCTCATCGACTTGTGTCGCGACATGTGGAGCTACATCTCAATGGAGTACTTCAAGCAGTCGATCAAAGCCGGCGAAGTGGGCTCCTCGGCTATGCCCCATAAGGTGAACCCCATCGACTTTGAGAATGCGGAGGGCAACCTCGGTATCGCCAACGCCCTGCTGGAGCACCTTTCGGCAAAACTGCCCGTATCGAGGCTGCAGCGCGACCTCACCGACAGCACCGTGCTGCGCAACGTGGGCATGCCTTTCGGACACAGCCTCATCGCACTGGCATCGCTGAACAAGGGGCTCGGCAAGCTTCTTTTGAACCGGCCCGTCCTCGACGACGATCTCGAGGCCAACTGGTCGGTGGTGGCGGAGGCCATACAGACCATACTGCGCCGCGAAGGCTATCCAAAGCCCTACGAAGCCCTGCGCGATCTGACCCGCACCAATGCCGTAATCGACAGGAAGGCCATCCACGATTTCGTTGACACCCTCAATGTGGCTGACGCTGTGAAGGCGGAGCTCAAGACTTTCACCCCGCACAACTACACGGGAATCTGAATAAGGATTCGGGGGCCTTTGGTATCTGCTGATTTCCATACTTTACTTTAGCTTTGCGCTGCAGATGAAAAGCTTTCTTCAAATACTCAAGTTGCTGCGTGGCTACAAAGCAGAAGTGGCGGGCAATTTGTTTTTCAACGTCCTTGCTACGGTCTTTTCGCTTTTTTCGCTGGCTGCGGTGGCACCTTTTTTAGAAATCCTCTTCAATGCCAACGATATCTCAATTGCCGAAGAGGCGCCCGCTTTCGGCTTCACCTCTTCCGAGTTTCTCAATTACGCCAACTATCAGTTGGGCCTATACATCACCACCTACGGGCCCGAGCAGGCCTTGATTTATTTCTGCATTTTTATCGTGATAATCTTCATTTTGAAGAATGCCACCCGCTACCTCACACTTTACTTTTTGGCGCCCGTTCGCATCGGGGTAATCCGCGATTTGCGTGAAAGCATGCACCTGAAAATTCTGGCCCTCCACCCCGGCTACTACAGCGGTGAGCGCAAAGGCGACATCATCTCCCGCGCATCAAGCGATGTGAACGAGGTGGAAGTTTCTATAATTTCCTCGCTGGAAATGATCCTCAGGGACCCCATTTTAATTGTCACCTATCTCGGGGCCATGTTTTTCATGAGCTGGAAACTCACCCTCTTTGTGATGGTTCTTTTGCCGGTGAGTGGCGTTCTGATCTCGATTATCGGAAAAAATCTGAAAGGCGCATCGAACCGCGGGCAATCGAAGCTCGGCGAGGTGATGTCCACATTTGACGAGACCCTCGGCGGTATTCGCATCATCCAGGCCTTCAATGCGCAAGACGCCGCACATGAGCGATTTAAAGAAACCAACAATGCCTTTAAAACCCTGATGGTAAGCTTGTTCAGAAAGCAATACCTCGGCAGTCCGCTCACAGAAGTGCTCAGCGCTTTCACTTTGGCCATATTAATGTATTTCGGTGGCTTGCTGGTGCTCAACGCGCAGGAGGACGGATTTACCGGTGCGTTTTTCATCACCTTTATTCTCATTTTCTCACAGATCATTACGCCTGCAAAAAGCTTCAGCCAGGCCTATTTTAAAATTCAGAAGGGCATCGCTTCGGTGGAACGCATTAATGCTGTACTCGACGCAGAAGAACTGATCCGCGACCCGGCAAGCCCGGTGCCTATGCCGAACCCTTTGAAAGATCTCCGATTCGAAAATGTGCACTTCAGCTTCGGGGAGAAAAAAGTGCTGGACGGCATCAACCTCAGCATTAAAAAAGGGCAGAAAATAGCCCTCGTGGGTCCTTCGGGTGGCGGAAAAACAACCATGGCCAATATGGTGGCGCGATTTTACGATCCCGATCAGGGAAAAATCACGGTCAACGGAACTTCCCTCACAGCCTTTAAACTCCACGAATTGCGGAGCATGTTTGGCGTGGTATCGCAGGAAAGCATCCTGTTCAACGACACTGTGGCCAACAACATTCGCCTCTCGCGGCCTGAAGCTACAGATGAGCAGGTGGCAGAGGCTGCCCGCATTGCCAATGCCTACGACTTCATCACCGCGCTTGAGAACGGATTCGACACCAATGTGGGCGACGGCGGAAGCAAGCTCAGCGGCGGACAGCGGCAAAGGGTGAGCATCGCCAGAGCTGTGCTGAAAGACCCGGAGTTTTTAATTCTGGACGAAGCCACCTCAGCCCTGGACACAGAATCGGAGCGGCAGGTGCAGGACGCGATCAATCGGCTTATGGAAAACCGCACCTCATTGGTGATTGCACACCGCCTGAGTACCATTCAGCACGCAGACCGTATCGTGGTTATTGAAGACGGACGGATTTCGGAAGAGGGAAGCCACGAGGAGTTGTTTGCGCTCGGGGGGACTTATAAGAGGCAGATGGTTTGATGTAGAGTTTGGGAAGAGCCCGCAGATAACGCAGATTCCGCCATGCTTACATTGTTTCCCAATGTCGTTGCCCCGCCCGAGCTCAGGTAAAATTCAAACCCCATGGGCTGAGGGTTGCCCGCAGAGTATTGGGCCCGAATGTCGGTGGTACCCACGAAAGTAATGACAAAGGCAAGGGAACAGGTGAGGCAGGCTTTCATAGCAGCATAATTTCAGCCTAAGCACAAGGCGCTTAGTGCGATAAAATTAGTCAAATACCAAACCGTATTTCAAAAACGGGAAAATAAATACAGGCTAATAAAAAGCCTCAGCAAACCGACCAAAGCAACTACAAACTGTTCCTAAATCAGTTATTAAACACCGTATCGAGGGCTTCGCAAAAGGCCTTTTCGGCAATCTCCAAATCATCCATGCTGTGCGCCCGTGAGATGAAACCCACCTCGTAACCCGACGGGCCGATGTAAACACCCCTTTCCAAAAGTGCAGCGTGAAATGCGCTGAAGAGCGGGGTCATTTTCTTGGCGTCGATTTGTGAACTCGCCTGCACTTTGTCCTTGTCGGTGAAAGCCACCCAGAAGATGGACCCCAGGTGAATCACTTTAAATGCATAGCCCTTAGAACGGGCATAATCGTTAATGCCTCTGGCAAATCCGGTGGTCTTGGCAGAAAGTGTCTCGTAGAATCCCGGCGCGAGACAAGCCTTGATCTGGGCCAATCCGGCAGCCATCGCCACAGGATTTCCGCTGAGGGTTCCGGCCTGATATACGGGCCCTTCGGGCGATACGCATGCCATGATTTCGTTGCGCGCTCCATAGGCACCTACCGGCAAGCCTCCGCCGATGATTTTGCCGAAAGCGATCAAATCAGGAGTGATTCCGTAATAGCCGGCCGCCCCTTCGAATCCTACACGGAATCCCGAGATCACCTCGTCAAAAAACAGGGCGATGCCTTCGCGGTCGCACACTTCGCGCAGGAAGGTTAAAAATTCCTTGCCTTGCAGCAGCAGTCCGTTGTTGGCGGGAATGGGCTCAATGGCAATGCAGGCA
>JAIVHQ010000284.1 GCA_020200995.1 Flavobacteriales bacterium | reverse complement strand
GCTGAAAGGCTTTGCAAGATATGTAAACATCAGACAATTTAATGACGCAGCAGGATTTAAAAAGTGGCCTGAAGAGGATTCCTGAATGCATCACTTCGAAGGATTTGCCTCCTCTGCTTTCACTCGACCTTCACACGCCTCAGATCGAGAAAATTCATAGGGTTGCTGTCGAGACCCGACACCCGGCGCGAAACGAACCGCATCACCACATCGTAGTAGAGCGGCACCACGGGGGCATCAGCCGTTACGGTGCTGTCCATGGCTCGGTAGAGTTGCCGGCGGCGATCGGCATCTGTGATTCCGAGGGCCTCATTGTACAAGCTGTCGAAACGGGCATTGGAATAGAAAAAATAATTTGGACCCTTTGGAGTGATATTTTCACTGTAAAAGAGCGCCATAAAGTTCTCATCATCGGGATAGTCGGCCAGCCAGGATTTTCTGAAGAATTCCAAATCGCCACGGGCCGATCGCTCGCGGTGTACCGATGCGGGCAGCACATCCACTTTCACTTCGATGCCGAACTCGCCGAGTTGGTGCTGCACAAACTCGCAGAGGTCCACGTAGTCGCTTGTAGTGCTGAGCCTGAGCGGTTCCAGGCCCTTGCCGCCGGGGTATCCCGCCCTGCGCAGGATGGCCCGCACCGAGTCGGGGCGATAGCTGTACCCCGAGCCTTCGGTGTGCCCCGGCATGCCTCGGGGTATGAATCCGCCGTCGGCAGGTGCGTACACGTTATTGCGGAGGTAGCGCACCATGGCTGAGCGATCAATTCCGTAGTTTACTGCTTTGCGCAGGTCGGCGTTGCGCCACGGCCCGGAATTGCCCTGCGGCGGATTGATGGCAAAACCGAGGTAATCTGTTTTTAGAAAAGGATGCTTTTGGAGGTAAAACCGATCCTCGTGGAGCGGGTTGAGCTCCCCCTCAGCATTGAGTATTTCGTCTTTATAGCTCCCGTGAAGTCCGGACATAAAGTCGAAATTGCCCTTGAGCAAATCGAGATAAGCCGCGCTCTTGTCGGGGATGAACGACACTGAGACCACATCGAGGTAGGGCAATCGGGCACCGGATTCGTCGCGCTCAAAATAACGTTCGTTTTTGCGCAGCACCAGCCGCGAATTTTCGATCCAGAAATGAAAGCGAAAAGGGCCCGTACCGACGGGATGGCTTCGAAAGTCATCGCCGTATTTTTCGAGAGCCTCCCGGGGCAAAACCGCACAATACTGCATGCCAAGCAGGCCGAGGAACGGCGGGAAGGGTTCGCTGAGGCGGACGATGAGCGTGGAATCATCGACAGCCGTGAAAGGCTCGTCAGGTGCCACAACTCCGAACACCCAGCTGCCGGGACTCGAGAGCGAGGGGCTTAAAATTCGCTTAAAGCTATACACGAAGTCGCGGGCCGTAACCCTTCTACCTACAGAGTCTTTGAATGCCTCACTGTCGTGAAAAAATACATCACTCCGCAGGTGAAATGTGTATTCCGTGCCTGAGGAATCGATGGTCCACGAGCGTGCAATGGAAGGCTCCACTTCGAGGTTATCGTTCACTTCGGTAAGGCCGTTGTAGAGCATATTGCAGGCCCAGATATTTTCCAGGTTGCGGCTGTATGCAGGGTCGAGTGAGGAGATGCCGGCCGACTCGTTGTAGCGAAAAACGGATAGGTCGCTGTGGTCGCTGCGTTGCGAACAAGACCACAAAACAATGGGAATTACTAAAAACGGAGCGAGCTTCACGCGGCGAAAATAAGCAGGAATTCGTGAACGCTCTTACCTTTGGTGGGCTGCACCTCTCATCAACAAAAAAAAGATGGCTCGCAGCACCCTACTGCGCAACATGTGACTCCCGACATTCGTAGGGAATACAATATTTGAAATTTTCCACAGTTCAGTTATATCGCGGGAAATGAAAATGCCGTTGTTAACATTTCGCAGTGAGAAGTGAGTCAAGCCAAATCGACCCTGCTACATTTGCGAATCCACATCACTGAAAATTATGAAGAAATACCGTTTTCTCTTTGCTTTGATCATCGGCCCCGTGTGCGGGCTCTCTGCACAAGGACCGATTGCGGAGGCGGCAGCTGCCTTCAATATTTTCGAGCACGGAAAAGCGATAAGCACCGCAGATGAAGAGGTGGTCGAATGGTGTGTGAACGATTCATTGGTAAATATTCCCGCGTACGATAAGTACTGCTCATGGGTCACCAACAAAGTGCATCCATACTCAAACGACCTCACCGCCATGCGCGACACGGTGATCGTTCCCCTCGCCTACGATTCCTGCAGTTTTGTGGCGCCGTTTATCGGCCGCAAAACTTCTGATTTCGGTCAGCGCCGCTACCGCCACCACTACGGTGTAGACATTAAGGTGTACACAGGCGATCCGATTCACGCGGCATTTGAAGGCGTGGTGCGTGTGGCGCATTACGACGGCGATTACGGAAAAGTGGTGGTGGTACGTCACAACAACGGGTTGGAAACCCTCTACGCCCACCTTTCGCAGCTCGATGTGAAGCGCGGCGACTGGGTGGAAGCAGGCGACATTGTAGGTTTAGGCGGCAACACCGGCCGCAGCACCGGCAGCCACCTCCACTTTGAGGCGCGCTACCTCGGCGAGCCTCTCAACCCCAATCACCTGATCGATTTTGAAACGGGCACACTTATTTCCGACACCCTGAACCTGAACGCGGCCCACTTCGAGTACCTCAAGGAAGCACGCGCCCGCAAGTACCACCGCATTCGCAGCGGCGACACCCTCTCGGGCATAGCGCGGCGCTACGGCACCAGCGTAAACACCCTTTGCCGTCTCAACGGAATCCGAAGCAATACCACTTTGCGCATCGGACGGTCCATCCGTTACAATTAAAACCCGACCTTTGCGGGCGAAAGATTGAAATCCCCGACCGGGCAATGAAATCCAAAAAAGCCCAACCCCGACGTAAGCCTTCCGGCAAAGCCACACCGCGTGCAAAAAACGGAAGAAAAAAAAAGAAGAAATCTACTGCACCACTATGGCGTAGGCTACTGATCAAGTACAGCCTGCTGGCACTGCTGGCAGGACTGATCGGTTTGTTCACGCTTTTTGGAGCTGTGTACATCGGCCTTTTCGGCAAATTACCTGACAAGGAGACGCTTCTCGGCTTGCGCAACACCAACGCATCAGAACTCTACAGCGCCGACGGGAAACTCCTGGGCAAGTACTTCATTGAAAACCGCTCGAGCATTGGCTTCGACGACATTCCCGAAACGGTGATTGAAGCACTTGTAGCCACTGAAGACAGCCGATTTTTCACCCATGAAGGCATCGACCTCTACAGCATTCCGCGGGTGGTGATCAAAACCGTAATTCTCAGGGACCGCTCAGGTGGCGGCGGTAGTACCATTTCGCAGCAGCTCATCAAAAACCTCTTTGGACGCAGTGATCACGGGGCCCTTTCTATGCCGGTGAACAAGCTCAAGGAAAACGTAACCGCGCTGAAGCTCGAGGAAGTTTATTCCAAGGAGGAGATCATCACCCTCTACCTCAACACAGTTAGCTTCGGGGAGAACGTTTTTGGTATCAAGGCCGCAAGTCAGCGCTACTTCAGCAAACTGCCCAAGGAACTCACCGTGAGTGAAGCAGCCGTTCTGATTGGTATGCTCAAAGCCAATACCTCATACAACCCCCGCCTCTACCCCGAAGCATCTTTGCGGCGGCGAAACACCGTACTGGCCCTCATGGTAAGGGAGGGTTTTCTCGAAGCCGACGCATTCAACGAGCTCACCGAAATACCCATTAAGCTAAATTACCGAAAGCTGGACGGGCGGGAAGCTCCGGCGCGTTATTTTCATGCATTTGCCGAAAGGGAAGTCGCACAAATTTTAGAGGAAACGGGCAGCGAATACGACTTGTACCGCGACGGACTTGTGGTCAAAACCACGCTGAACGCGGCATTGCAATCTCACGCTGAAAATGCTGTGCACGACCAAATGAAAAAGCTGCAGGCTGCATTCGACGAACACTGGGCGGGCCGCAAACCGTGGGGCGCAGATGAAGAATTTATATGGAAAAGCGCACGTAATTCTCAGCGGTACAAACGCATGAAGAGCAGCGGGGCAAGCGACGAGGAAATCAGGACTGCCTTCACAACCAAAACTTCATTGCTGCGCTACACAAGCGATGGTATGGAGCAGGCCGATATGACTCCCCTCGACTCGGTGGCCTACCACCAAATGATCCTGCAGGCGGGATTCACGGCGATTGATCCGAACAGCGGGAATGTACTTGCCTACGTGGGCGGCATCGACTTCAATCAATTTCCTTACGACCATGTGAGGTCGGCGCGGCAGTCGGGCTCTACCTTTAAACCTTTTGTGTACGCCGCCGCCATTGATGCGGGATTTTCGCCCTGCGACTACATTGAGAATGAACGCATCATTTTTGCGAATTACGATGACTGGTCGCCCGAAAATGCCGGCGGCGAATACGGCGGATACTACAGTGTGCGGGGCGGATTGGCCAACTCGGTCAATACGATAGCCGCCCGCCTCATCGCTGACATAGGGCCGGAAGCAGTAATCGAGATGGCGCGCAGTGCGGGAATTACCACTGATTTGCCGAAAGGCCCCGCCATCAGCCTGGGTGTAGCCGATATATCGCTGATAGAACTCACAACGGCTTATGCTGTTTTCGCCAATGGCGGCAAACGCATAAAGCCCGTGTTCATCACCTCCATTGCCACTGCCGAAGGAGAGATAATCTACGAAGCCCCTAAATCAAAGCCCGTTCAGGCCATCGATCCGGAGACGGCACTTACCACCATGTACATGATGCAGTCGGTGGTGGACAGCGGCACAGCGCGCAGCATACGGTCTACCTCCGGCGTGCGAATGCCCCTTGCGGGAAAAACAGGAACCACGCAAAACAACGCCGACGGCTGGTTTATCGCGGCATCGCCGGGCATGGTTTGCGGTGCCTGGGTGGGCGGCGAATCGCCCTTGGTGCGTTTCAGATCCACGGCCCTCGGGCAGGGCGCGCGCACAGCACTGCCCATCGTCGGTACTTTTTTGCGAAAAGCAGAAACCGACAACGCCACCGCAGCCATAACGCGTAAATCCTTTCCCGAAGTATCAGCACAAATCCGCTTGGACAGCTACTGTGCAATGTACCGCGACAAGATGGGCTTGCGACTTTTCGAAAGTCTGTTTGACGGTGAAGCGCGCGAAGAAAAGAGAGAGCTTAGGCAGGAAGCCCGCGAAGAGCGTCGCGAGGAACGCAGGAGGGGCCGTGAGGAAGACGGTAAAGAGAAAGACGGTTGGATGCGGCGCCTCATCGACAAGTTCAAAAAGGAAGACTAAAGACTAATTTTAGTGTTCAAATGAACATGTCGAAATAATATTAATCAGACTTTTGACGCCCCTCGGGATCAGTCTTCTGCATGGATGGCATCGCCGCCGTCTGCTTCGTCGCTTTGCAGCTCCTTTGACCGCCCTTTGTACTGCCCTTTGAGGTCGTCCATCACCGACTTTTTCCAAAGGGGAACGCCCATGATATAAGCCACGCGACCTATGAGATGGGCTCCGACAGGAGCTGTGAGTAGAATGAACAGAATAATGGCCAATACCTTGGTGGTAACCGAGGGCTCATCGAAGTACATAGCAGCGCAAATGAGCAATACGCCGACACCGAGTGAAGCAGCCTTTGTGGTAACAGATATGCGCAGGTATACATCGGGCATACGTACAATACCTACGCCCGCCAGTAGGGTAAGAATGGCACCAAATGCGGCCAATGCGGCAATTACAATTTCAATCACGGTCATGCGAGTTGCGTTTTTTTAGTTTCGGCAATACCTTGTCCTTGTGCCTGCCCTTATGCTGTGATTTTCGAAGGTAGTAAGACATGGCGGTGGTCCCCAAAAAAGCAATAAGAGCAAAAATCATGGCGATATCGAGGAACGTGGGCTGTTCGGTGATAATACTGTAGATGGCGATGATGCCGATGCCCACCACAATGAGCAGGTCGAAGGCCACAACGCGATCGGCAATGGAAGGGCCCAGAAAGAACCGCACAAAAACGAGCAGTGCCGAAACGGCTAAAACAGGAAGGATGAACCAATACAGAAATTCGTGCAGGGTCATTTTATCTAAGTATTTGCAGGAGTTTTCTCTCGAAACCTTCTTTGATTTCCCTGATAAATTCATCGCGGTCATCGACATACATGGCGTGAACGTAAAGAACTTTGCGATCGGCTGATAAGTCGAGACTCAGCGTGCCAGGGGTGAGGCTTATAAAGTTAGCAAGGAGCGTGATTTCGAGATCACTTTTTGCATCGAGGGGAAGCTGTACTATCCCCGGCTTCATGTAAAATTTGGGCGTTACTACATCGTATGCGACCTGTATATTGGCTTTTACGAGCTGATAAATAAAGAAGAAAAAGAATGAAATGACCCTCGGAATAATGGCCACATACTTTCGGCTCCCATCGTCGCTGCCGATGATCCAAATAACTACGAAACTCAAAATGAACCCGAATACAAAAGTGATGCGATCGTAGCTTCCGGTGAGGGCTACCCAAACCAAAGTCAGCAATATGTTGATCAAAAATCGACTTCTCACGGTTGTAAATTTTGTACGGGGCCCAATACCGTTTCTACGTAGGCGCGTGT
>JAIVHQ010000007.1 GCA_020200995.1 Flavobacteriales bacterium | reverse complement strand
GAACACTTCAGTACGGTGATTCCCGTGATCAATTTGAGCTTTATAGCCAGTGCCGAATTGGAGCGAACGGGCAATTTCGGGCTGCTGAAATGGGACGGAAAAAACCACCGATACGCCATGCTCAACGATGTACCGGGCCATGCAGATGTAATAGAAGGTGACACCCTGGTGACCCGAGGATCTTCGGGCATTTATCCGTCAGGAGTGCCCGTGGGAATAGTGAACAATGTGGAGCAACGCGCGGGCAGTAATTTTCATCAAATCAGAATCGAACTGTTTAACGACTTCGGAAGCCTGCGCTATGTGTATGTCGTGGAAAACCTGCTGAGGTCAGAGCAGCGACTGCTCGAAGAAAAGATGGAAGAAGATGGCTGGTGAGATTGTAAAAAATACGGGCAGGTTTGTCCTGCTGATACTGCTTCAGGGACTCATCCTGAACGATGTGCACCTGTGGCAGGGCATGGCCGTACCTTTCTTATACGTGCTGTTTTTGTTGATGCTCCCGCTCGAGACCCCGAGGTGGCTGGAGCTTTTGCTGGGAGCAGCGTGTGGCATCAGTATCGATATGTTTACCAACACCATGGGTATGCACGCATCGGCTTGTCTGGTGCTGGCATACATACGCCCATTGCTTCTCAAGGCCATCGCACCTCGTGACGGCTACGAATTCGGAATGCGCCCTTCGGTGCACGATCTGGGAATTGGCTGGTACTTTAAGTACGCTCTTGTATTGATTTTCATTCACCACTTCTGGCTTTTCTTTCTGGAGGTGTACTCCTTCACTGGTTTTTTTAACACCCTTCTGCGGGTCGTGTTGAGCACGGTTTTTACCTTTACCCTTGTCGTCTTGAGCGAATATCTAACATTTCCGAAAAGGGCGGCAGGACGCGTATGAACCTCAGTGATCGAAAAATTACCATCGTCGTTATCTTCCTCACCGTCGGCGTGATTTTTTTGTTGCGCCTGTTTTACATACAGGTTGTGGACGATCAATGGAAGATCTTTGCGGCCAGTGCTTCGGAGCGCGTCATCACCGAATATCCTTCGAGGGGCCTTATTTACGATCGAAAGGGAGATATTGTAGTGTCCAATACGGCCATTTACGACCTGATGGTGCTGCCACGAGACGTATCAGAGATGGATACCAGCGCTTTCTGTAGATTACTAGGCATCGACAAGGATCAATTTAATGAAAAGCTTCAGAAAGCAAAGGCGTACAGCCGTTACAAGCCATCTATATTCGAAAAGCAGATTCCGGCGGAAGCTTACACTTCCATTGCTGAAAATCTCCACCGCTTCAGCGGGTTTTACGGCCAGCCCCGTACCCTGAGGTATTACCCAAAAGCCGCCTCAGCTCACAACCTAGGCTATGTGAGTGAAGTGACGCCCTCCATCATTGAATCTGACCGCTACTACAAGCGGGGTGACTATATCGGAGCAAGCGGCGTGGAAAGCATTTATGAAAAACCCCTGCGCGGAAATCGCGGAAAGCGATACGTGCTGGTGGATGTACACAACAACGAGAAGGGGTCATACGCCGACGGTCAATACGACACCTCAGCCGTGGCCGGAAAAAACCTGACAAGCAGTATAGACCTCGCCCTTCAGGTGTACGGTGAAGAGCTGATGGTCAATAAGCGCGGAAGTATAGTGGCCATCGAACCCGCAACGGGTGAGATACTATGCATGGTGACCAATCCCGGTTATGACCCCAACCTTTTGGTGGGAAGGGTGCGTGGCAAAAATTACGGAAAACTGAACGCCGACACACTCAAACCATTATTTAACAGAGCCTTGATGGCTAAATACCCTCCGGGCTCCACCTTCAAACTGATCCAGGGTCTCATCGGACTTCAGGAAGAAGTGATTGATGAAAACACCACCTTCACATGCCGCGGCGGATATTACTTTGGTGGCAGGGTACGTCCGCGTTGCCACGCACATTCCAACCCCGTAAACCTCGGTTTTTCAATACAAACAAGTTGTAATGCTTACTACTGCAACGTTTTCAAGCGGGTCCTGGACAAATACCCAACCAGTGAGGAGGGCTACAACAAATGGCGCGAATATATATCAGCCTTCGGACTTGGCTCACGGCTCATGGTGGATCTGACAAGTGAGGTGAGCGGCTTTGTACCCGAGTCGACATACTACGATCGCTATTACGGTCGAAATCGCTGGAACGGACACACCATAATATCGCTGGCCATAGGCCAGGGCGAACTCGGGGTCACCCCCATCCAAATGGCGAATTTCTCGGCGACCATTGCCAACCGCGGTTGGTTTTACACCCCTCACTACATCAAGGAAATAGACGGTGAACCGCTCTCGGACAGCACCTACACCACTAAGCACCATGTAGCGATCGATGCGGTGCATTTTGAAAAAGTGGTGGACGGGATGTTTCGCGTAATCGAGTCGGGTACGGGCCGTGGCGTGCGATTCAGTCCTGATATCGACGTATGTGGAAAAACGGGTACCGCAGAAAACCCCCACGGAAAGGACCATTCCATTTTCATCGCATTCGCGCCCAAAGACAATCCTAAGATCGCCATAGCCGTTTATGTTGAGAACGTCGGGTTCGGATCTACCTGGGCGGCCCCTATTACGAGTCTGATGATTGAAAAATTTCTCACCGATACCATCACGCGTCCGCACATCGAGGCGAGGATAAAAAATGCCGACCTGCTGTGAGAAGAGGAAGAAACATATTCGCCAGCCTCGACTGGTTTACCGTAGGGCTCTATTTCCTGCTCATGCTGATGGGGTGGTTCAACATCTATTCGGCGAGTTACAGCGAGCTCAACCCGTCAATATTCGACAGCACGCAGGAATATGGCAAGCAATTTATCTGGATAATGACGGCCTGCGTCATTGCATTTATCATCCTCCTTCTCGACGGAGATTTCCTGCGGCGTATTTCACCGATCATTTACGGCGTAACGTGTTTGCTTTTGGTATTGGTCTTGTTATTCGGACGCGAAATTAACGGTCAAAAAGCCTGGTTTGGTTTTGGCAGCTTCGGTATACAACCCAGCGAGTTTTCGAAGGTGGGCATAGGATTGATGTTGGCGTATTTTCTGAGTTCGGCTGAGGCCCAGTTTGCCACCCTTCGATCGAAACTGGCATCCACAGCCATCATTGCTTTTCCGGCCCTACTCATCATGCTGCAGCCCGATACGGGGACTGTACTGGTATTTGCGGCATTTATTCTCGTGTTGTATCGAGAGGGCCTTTCGGGAAATATTCTGCTGCTCGGCCTGTTGGCGGCCATCCTTTCTGTACTATCGCTGGTTCTCAAAGCCACCGAGGTGGGCATACCCTTCACGGAAATGGCCATTCAGGGACACTACATGTTGATGATTTTCATCGTGGTTATCACTGTTGCAGCATTCTTTGCCATAGGTAAGCTTGTGCTTCCCCGCCTTCGCAAAAGGAACTATGCTTTGCTGATCGGCACGGCTGTAGGCAGTCTCATTTTTATAGGCACACTCGACGTCATGTTCGAGAATGTGCTGGAGCCCCACCAAAAAATCAGGATCAACATCCTGCTCGGCCTGGCAGAGGATCCGCTGGGCGCGGGCTACAACGTTAAGCAATCTCAAACTGCGATCGGCTCGGGCGGATTTTCCGGAAAGGGCTATCTGGAGGGTACCCTCACCAAATTCAAGTATGTTCCCATGCAGAGCACTGACTTTATATTCTGCACGATCGGTGAGGAATGGGGGTTCATCGGGAGTTTTGTCATCATTACCCTCTTTTTGGTGCTGATGCTTCGAATCATTTTTATCGCCGAGCGCCAGCGTTCTAAATTTACGCGGATATACGGCTATGCCGTGGCTTGCGTGTTTTTTATGCACGTGCTGATAAATATCGGAATGGCCATCGGCCTGGCACCCGTGATTGGAATCCCCCTTCCGTTTTTCAGCTATGGGGGCTCCTCACTGTGGGGTTTCACACTGTTGCTGTTTATCCTGCTCAAGCTCGATACCGAGCGACTGGTGGTACTTCGGTAAAAACCCGAGTCCAGCTTCAGGCCGACTGCGAGCAACGGGGAGGAAGCCGAACAGGAGTAATTTGAAAAGAATTGAGTTGTATTCTGTCTGTAGCTTTAGCTGAAAGTAAAAACCCGCAGCCGATGATTCGACTGCGGGTTTTAGTATTTTTGAGTCGCTCACAAGCGAAGCGATCATTCTTTTAGTACACCTTAGAACGCTCGTCTTTCACATTGGCAATGTCCTTGAGAGCTTTGTACACCCCGGTGTCATAGTTCACCATTTCACCTTTGCGCTTTTCTTCGAGTTCATCGCGGTAAGCCACATATTCAGCGCGTGGCTCAACTGAGGTTTTTGAAAGCACTTCGATAAGATAAACTCCCTTCTTGCCTTCTATGGGATTGCTTACAGCGCCTTCTGCAAGGCTCAGTGCAAAACCCACTACGTATGGCTCAGCGCCCATCCCTGTGAGGTTGGGTCGCTTTTCAGACACGTTTGCAGCGAGTTTAGAAGTAAGTTCAAACTCCTCAGATGCTTCAGCGAGAGATTTGCCTTTCAACTCGTCGGTAAACATGGCAACCTTTTTCTCACGAACCACGTCGGGTTTTATTTCATCCTTGACATCTTCAAAGGGCGCCAATCCTTCCGAGCGGCGCTCCACAAGACCCAGCACTACGATTTGATTGTCGAACTCGAATGGCTCGCTAAGCTGGCCTTTTTTAGTTTTTTCAGTATTGTGTGCCCAGCGGACAGCATCCACCGAACGAGAAATACCGGGCACATTCACAGCACCTCGCCTCACCTTGTTGGCATCTTTCACTGTGTAGCCGCGCTCTGAAGCAAGGGCTTCCATTCCCTTAACATTTTCAGCAGAGAGAGAAAAGTCGTTGGCTTCGTCGTACACCTCGTTGAAGGTGCGGTTTGAAGGACGAACGCGGTTGTCTACTTCGATTACATTGAGAACACGAGCAGTATTTCTGGCAAGTGGTTCAACAATATGCACTCCGAAATCGGTTTCCACCACATTGAGTGAGCCAATGGGACGATCGAATGAAGCATCGCTAAATTCCGAAACCATGGCTTCTCTGTTGAAACCTTCATACTTTCCTCCTGTGGCCTTTGAGCCGGGATCCTCGGTAAACAAATCCACCATCTCCTCAAAGTTCTTCTTGCTTCGAATCACTTTTACAATGCTGTCGGCACGTGATTTCAACACTTCACTTGGAGTACCTGATTGATTGCTGAGTAGAATGTGTCGTGCACTGGCCTGCTCTTCGTCTTCCACTTCCTTCACTTTCGAGATAATGTAGCGGTCACCCCTTTTGAAGGGGCCCACAATGTCGCCGATTTCTGCCGTATTTGAAAAAGCTTTCAACTCCTCGTCATCGCCTGTTTCAAAACGAACCGGTGTTCCTCTGCGGCTATCACCGTATTTCAGAGCAAAGATAGAGTCGTTGCGGGCCGACCTGAATTCTTCCACCAAATCTCGCAGGTCTTCAACGATTTCAGCCTCGTCATCTTCAGTGGGTTCTACTTTGAAACTCACAAATTTAAGATCGGCAGTGGCATCGCGCTGAAAGCGTTCACTGTCTTTATTTTTGCTGTAATACGCTTTTAATTCGCTGTCTGATACATCTACCAAGCTATCGGCCACGCTGCTGAATTCGCGCACCACAAAGTTAAATCTCACTTTTTGCTCCTGTTTGTAGTATTCATTCTTGGCGTCGAGGGTATTGACGTGAATTCCTCGCTTCACCATGTTATTGTACTTCTCGTAGAGCCGTTCGTTCACGATTCGGGTCACTTGATTTTCGTAAAATACAGGATACTGCTGCTGCAAAAAAGCGAAATAATTCTGTACAAGCTGCGGATCGAACTGACCCGTTTCGGGATTCTGAAAATTTTCACCCTGGAAAAATTCCGGGCGTACATTCTCTCCGAATCGGATATCGTCAAACTCATCACGGCTGATGCGCATGCCCAGTTTGGACAATTCTCCGTGCATGATCGTTTCCTGAATCATTTCATTCCACACCTGGTTGCGAATCTGTTGTTCTGCTTCCGAGGTAACGGGCTGCCCCACGGTGGCCATACTTTGTTTGTACGCCTCCACTTTGCGTTCGTAGTCAATCATGTTGATCTCTTCTCCCGCAACTTCTCCGACGTATCGGTCAGGTTGAACTCCGCCCGAACCTGTAAAGAAATCAAGAAACACGAATGCCACCATGGCTCCCCCGATTACGATCAACAAAAGGGTGGATTGTTCGCGAATTTTTCCAATAGCTGCCATTAAATCTGTATTTTAAAAGTGTGCGAAGATACAAATATCTCCAATCGAATTAAACTATTCTTCTATCAATACCTGAAGCTTTACTGTTTCGATGCGTACATTGGTTACATCGGCTACAGTAATTAAAAAATTATCCACTTCGATCACAGTGTTCACTTCGGGTATATCTTCATGATTGTGAATTATATAACCTGCCAAAGTTTCATACTCTTCAGATTCGGGAATTTCAATTTTGTAGGTGGCGTTCAGGTAGTCAATTTCGAGGCGGGCCGAAAAGAGGTATGTGTTCTCATCAATTTGCTCCTCGATAAAATCATCCCGGTCGTGCTCATCTTCGATATCACCGAAAATCTCTTCGATGATGTCTTCGATGGTTAGCATCCCGCTTGTGCCACCGAATTCGTCGACCACCACGGCAATGCTCTTGTTCTGCTTTATAAAAAGCTGAAGCACTTCTCTGGCTGAAATGGTTTCGGGAATAATGATGACAGGCACCACGAGGCGTTTTATCGAATCGGGTTTGTTGAAGAGCTCCACACTGTTTACGTAGCCAATGATGTTGTCAATACTATCTCTGTACACCAGCACCTTGGAATATCCGGTTCGCACAAACATCTCTTTGAGCTTCGACACTTCATCCTCGATCTCCACAGCCGAAATCTCGGTACGCGGCACCATGCAGTCTCGGGCTTTTACCTTTGAAAAGTCCAGGGCATTCTGCATAATGCGAATTTCCGTATCGAGCTCCTCGGTTCCGTTATCGGCATTTTCGGCAATCTCGCGCACGTAATTGTCGAGGTCAATGCGACCAAACACCACCTCTCTGTTGCCTGTATCTACCCGAAACAAAAAGCGAAGGATGAGGTTCGAGAGCCCGACCATCACATACATAGGCACCCACAGGAGCAAATAAATAAGCTTTAAAGGCACTGCAAAAACGGTAAGGATGAAGTTAGAGTTGATTCTGAACAGCGTTTTTGGAATAAACTCTCCTGCAAATAGTATAACGAGGGTGGAAATCACCGTCTGCCAGGTGAGCACACCGAAGTCTCCAAGTCCAAAATTGAGGCGGAGAAAATCGTCGAGCAGCAGGCCCGTAAAAATACCGTAGACCACCAGTACGATGTTGTTGCCCACAAGCATGGCACCGATAAATCTGGAAGGGTGTCGCAAGAATCCTGAAAGAAGTTGGGCTGAAAACCCTCCCTGTTTATTTTCAAGCTCAATTTTGAGTTTATTGGCACTGATGAAAGCAATCTCCATGCCCGAGAAAAATGCTGAAAGCAAGAGGGTAATACCGATCGCCAAGGCGTATTCCATGTCTCAAAGATAGTTTACCTGCATCATCCTGGCAATCACTCTTGGTCTTTGCCTTCCATTCTTTTTCGGAAGAGATGTCGAAATGCGTACATAGACCCCGCCAACGCGGGAAAAATCAGGTACTGAAGAGTGCGCCTGTCAATGCCTTCCGCAATGAAGATATACAGCACTACGAGCAGTGAGCCGATTGCGATCACGAGCCAAAATCGCTCCATCACTATGCTCACTTTCCTCATTCGATTGCCCGGTTTTTTCTTCATAAGTCCTCTTCTTCATTGAGATAAAAAATGCCGGTAACATTCTTAATGTTGTAATTCGTGAAGTTCTCATCAGACACCATGCCCTTGCCGTAGATGATGTCGTCAGTGCGCTCGATGGTCACAAACTTGTCCGTGTAAACCACTGCACTGTCCTGCACCCAGATGAGCTCTTCGGTGTAGAGGGTCTCTCCGATGCTGTTCACAAAAACAACGCTGTCGCGGGCGATCATCAGCGAGTTGTCGCCGCGAATGAATCCATTGCGCGCGGTGAGCCTTCCGTCAAATTCCTGATCGTCGTTGTAAAAAGTGAGTTCAAAACCTCCCGAAAGCAAGTTGTATGCAGAATCAGGCGTTTGAAACTGCTCGGCCCTGGCGGTGTAAAGTTGATTTTTCACCTTTCCCGCTTCGGTAAATACATAGGTCACATCCAAAGTAATCCTGGTAGGTACCGGCCCTGATGATGAGTACTCCAGGACTTCTTCCACAGTATTGGAAGTGCACGAAAAAAGCACACCGGCCGCAAAAGCAGCCGGTGTAATGAAAAAGATATGTCGTCCCCAATTCAACGCAAATCAATCACTGGTTCGAATGGTGGTCGTCTCGCCGAAGCAATCCACCTTGTAGTTCTGGCCCACTTCGAGGTTGTTAAAGAATACATCATTCTTTAATGGAAAATACTTTTTGTACCCGGCAATCTTTTGGTTGGCTTTCTCACTAACCGAGGCATCAACACCTTTAGCCTTGTTGTAATAATCTACTGCAAGAAGATAGGCTCCTGCGGTCTTCAATGGTTCATCGGCACAAGCTTTAGCCCCGGAAGCTATCGCATCGCCTTTGAGCATATAAGCTTCTCCACTGCGAGGCTTCACGTTAAGAATCTTATTGGCGTACGAGATGGCTTTCGATGTCTGCCCCAAAATGGTGGCCGTTTGGCCTGCGCGAAGGAGGTAAGTTTCCAACTCGATACAATCACCACAGAGATCGGCAGCTTCATTGAAATACTTCAAGGCATCATTGTAATCTTTTGCCTTCAATTTCTGGATACCGATGCTATAAGCAGCGGCAGCAGTGGGTTCGTCGGCGTATACACGCTCGGCTATTTCGAGGTAGAGTTCATCTTCTGTACAATCCCGCTTGTTCATTACAGCAAGCGACTTTTTGTTGAGCTCTATGTCATTAGGAGCTTCAGCAATTCGCTCACCAAGGATGCGGTAAATATCTTCGCATTCGGCGATTTTGATGAAGAATGCATCGAGGTTGTTTTTCGCCTTCTCGTAGCGATTGCGTGCATTATCATCTTCGAGCTTTGCAATGTTATAATCGAGAATGTCGAGCACGGGCATGTATTCCACAAGCAGGTCTGACTTGGAGGCGTCACCGTTGCGGTACATGGTATACAAGGTTTGATAGTACTTTGAAGCTACAATGGCATCAGAATCCATTCCCTCGATATCAAGTGAACGCTTCATAATTTTGTTGGCTTCGATCGCGCGGCTTTCATCGTATTTGAATAGATCGTTGGCTTTGTATGCCAAAACGCGCCCCTCTTCTCCAAAATGCTCTATTCGCTTGTCGTAAATGAGCATCAAGGTGTCGAGGTAAGCATCGCGTTTAACTGCCATTTCTTCATTTTCGAAGATGGTGTCGAGAATCTCACCGTAAAACTTAGCACCATCGATAAAAATGGTCTTTGCACTTCCGGGGCAGGTGCGAAAAGCCCCTCTCCAATATGGCAAAGCTTCTACGTACTGCTGCTGATCGCGGTACTCACGATAAAGCGAAAGATTTCTCTTGCAGTTATCTATCTCTTCAGGAGTATCACCGTACTTACTCTGATCCGGCTGGGCCGTGACGGAGAGGACGGTAAATGTGAACAAGATAAAACTCCAAACTGACTTTTTCATTCTGATAATTTTTGTTTTAATCGTATTTCGGCTTTACAAACCATCTGTTTCTAAAGTGGGGGGTCAGTGAAAATCCCGCCATTATTCTAACATAGTCTTCGCGTATCAATCCGTTTTCGACTGTTCCGTAGGATCCGTACTCAGCTGAGACAGAAAATCTGGACTGAGAGAGGTTACGGCGAAAATTCACAGGCAGCGATAGACCAAAACTTATGCCATAATCGTTTATCGCGGTTCCTGAAACCACCAATCCCGTCCGTACCGATCTGAAACCAAGGCGATATTCAAGCCTTTCGACCATTTTTTGACCACCGAGATTCGGGGTAAATTCGATGCCTGCCGAAACCTTCTCGGAATTTCTGAAATCGAATGTGCGCACTTCATCATCAAAATTTTCGGAGTAATCAGACCAGCCTTTTACACTGTAGTCGAGGCCAAACCGTATGCGCTGGCGCTTATCAGTCACATAATCGAGCCCGATGCCGAATATAGCAGTAGCGGGCATATTTAAGGACCCTTTTGCGCCTGTAGACGCGAAAATTGTATCCCGCGGCGACTCGTTTCCTGCAGGAGTGGGTCGCCAATTGTAGACATAATTGCTTCGTTCAGCCGATAGGCTGCTCTCAAACCTGTATACCGCACCGACCAAAAGCTTGAGGTATCTGGGCCGCTTCATGGTCCGTTTGATCAGGTTGGTTTGATATTGCACCCCTGCTTCAATACTCGGTGAGCGCACCAGAAAGCTTTCGCGAACGCTCAGGCCCATCGCACCCGGGTCGTCGGGAAAACTGATGCGGCGAAGGTTGTTCACAGGTCCAAAGTTGAAGTTACCCTGAACACCAAGCGACAGTGCTGTTACATTATTGGCCGTATCGATTTTGTTGTACACTTTGTAAGCTGTACCAAGGTAGGCCTGGCTAATGCCTCCGTTGCCGCTGTACTCGGATCGGAAGGCTCCAAGTTGCTCCGTTTGCTCAGATGATGTAAAATCGTAGTTCTTTGCTGTGAGGGGCACAAGACCGAGGTTCAGGTTCCACACACCGCGCTTGATGGGATATGCCATCCCGATATTATTGATGGTGAACGACTGATTTTCAAAAGAACCCGAATTGCTCTGAAAGGTGGACACTGAGCCCAGACCGCTCATTTCGAAAATAGGCTCAAGGTGGCCCGCAGCTGCAGCGGGATTGATAAGGTTTAATCTGTACGGATCAGAAAAGGCGACACCCGTGCCTCCCATTCCCGCCTGGGTCACCGTTTGCCGCATCGAGGGCAGTCCCGGACCGAAAAGTGAGTATGGTGAGCCCAGATCAGACTGACCGAAAACAGAAGAGACAATGGCTGAGAAGCCCGCGAACAGCGGGATGGCCTTAGTCCATGTTAAATTTGAGAATTTCATGCAGTCCCTGAAGGGTGAGATAAGGATGCGCAAAGATGAGGTTTTTAAATGCTTTCTCAAAAAAGCTAAAGTCACCTCCGGTTGAAATAACGGTTAAATTTCCATAAATACCTGAAGCTGTGCTTATATACTGCGACATTTCGGACTGAATGCCTTCAATCACACCCGTTACCATGCATTCTTGTGTCGACTTCCCCGGCCAGGTCACCTCTTTATGGGTCCAGTGTTTGATGTAGGGAAGTTTACCCGTCATTTCGTGCATGCTTTTAAAACGCATCGAAACCCCCGGAGCTATGGCTCCACCTCTAAAGGTTCCTCCGCTATCAATAAGGTCATATTTGATGCAGGTTCCAAAATCAATCACAAGGACGTTCGTGTCGGGGTAAAGCAAATATGCACCCGCGGCATTGGCGACGCGGTCCATGCCGAGCGTATGGGGCGTGTCGTAATCGAGACTGATTGGGATTTTGGTAGCCGGGCTGATTTCAAGCATATCCAGCTCACCTTTAAGCAAATCGTAAAGCGGCTTGTGCACCTCGGTTACCGAGCTCATCACTCCACGCAATGCGCCTGATGTCTCAATGAGTTTTTCCACGTCTTTAACAGAATGATTTGAAAAAGACAAAACACCGTCCAATCTGCTGTCAATGAACAGTCCTATTTTCATTCTTGTGTTGCCATTATCGATTACGAGGTCAGATTTCTTACTCACGGTGTCAAAATTCTTCTGCGTTTTGAAAATATCTTTATATTTGCGCCCTGCTAAAACGGTGATGTAGCTCAGTCGGTAGAGCAAAGGACTGAAAATCCTTGTGTCGGCGGTTCGATTCCGTCCATCACCACCCAAATCCCGGTACTATTGTATCGGGATTTTTTCATTTCGTCAAAAAATAAACCACCTCCCGGCGCTGCAACCTGAACCGCTCGGTGGTCTCTTCGCCCAGCGACTTCACGAAATCATCACTTTTCACCTTAAAGCCGGCATCGGCCAGCCTGTCGGGATAGTCGCGACCAAACAGCCGGACATGGTCTTTTTGCCAAAAGTGCTTCTCACGGTCTTCGGGCGTGATGATAGTTTCGTCCTCATAAGTTTCGGCCCGATCATAGTCAACGGGCACCTGCATGATGGCCCAGCCGCCAGGACGTAACACGCGGTAGAGTTCTCGCATGCACCTCCGGTCGTCTTCCACATGCTCAAGGACGTGGTTGCAGATGACTGCATCAAAACTGTCGGCCTCAAAAGGCACATCGTGGAGATCAAAATGATGCTCGGCCAAGGGAGATTCCAGATCGCCCGTAACGTATTCGATATTTTTTGTCGCTTTAAATCTTCCCTGAAAACATTGCTCCGGAGCGATGTGCAGGAGTTTCACCTTTTCGGAAAAAAGGTTGGTGCGCTGCTGCAAATAGAGCCAAAGCAGACGGTGGCGTTCCAGCGAAAGGCAATGGGGGCAGAGCACATTTTGCCGGAAGGCGACCTCAGATCCATAGGATAAAAACTTACTGAACTTGTGTCCGCAAACGGGACATTCAACAGAATTGCCTCGGTACATAAATGATGCAAATATCCTGAACACGTAGCTCAGCCTGATTAGCAGAGGTCGTGGAAGGGTATTGAGGGCCGAGCGGTACAGTGATTTCATAAGCGGGCGATAAATGTATGGAATTTTCGAACGCCTCGTAAAATGCCTCGGGTGGGGTTTTCGTATATTTGTCAAAAAATACCCACAATGACGAAATTTATTCTGATCCTCCTTTTAGTTGCTATGAGCACTATCTCCCAAGCCCAAGAGATTAAAATGAGTGAAGACGCCAAAAAGTCGTATGTGACCAAAGAACGTACAAAAGCGCAAGTGAGCAGCGAAAACGAGAAATCATCTGCAAAAAAAGCTGCGAAAGAAGCACCACCCGCGTATGTAGCCCTCGACCTGATAAGGTACTCAGGTGACGAAGCCTTTAAAGTAGTTTTTGACCCGGGCGCTGCAGTGAGGAAAGCAAAGTACATGTCAGAAGACATTAAAAAAATTGAGCGCCTCGAAGAAATCACGGGTCAGTTTACCTCCGAAGTGGATATCCTCAATTATGTGGCCAATATGGGATGGGATGTGGTGTCAGTGAGCAGATCGCCGCTAGAGGCACCGCAAAAAGGTTTTAAGACGCGCGTTTATGTGCGAAAAGTACTCCAGGAGTAAATGAACAACACAGCAGCCGGCAGTGCGGGAAAGACAGGGAGATCGAGAAGTGAGAGACGGCTGGCATTGTTGTTTTACTTGCTGACGGCTTACATCCTGCTGCAATTTACCTGGTGGGCCTATTTACTCATAGATCTCAACAAGAAGTACTATTTTAACGAAGGAAGTGAAGCTGTAAGGCTGAAGGTGCTTATGGTAGCAGGAGAGGGAACGGTATTTCTCGTGTTTCTCTTAGGCGGTATTTACATCATGCAGCGCACCATTCGCAAAGAGATTTCGCTGGTGCGGCAGCAGCGCAACTTTCTCTTGTCGGTGACACACGAACTCAAAACCCCTGTAGCGGCTATCAAGCTCTGCCTTCAGACCCTGCAAAAACGCGTCGGACTTGCTCCTGAAAAACGTCACACCCTTGAGAACACTGCAGTTGAAAATACAGAACGCCTCCACAACCTCATTGACAATGTACTGCTGGCTACGCGCATCGAGAGCGGTCAGGACGTGGTGCAGAAGCAAACAGTCGATCTCTCAAAGCTCACAGAACAGCTCTGCGAGGGCCTTCTCAAAGCCATAGCAGGGTCCACCGAGCTGAAGGTCAAAATTGAAAAGGGAATCAGCACCGCAGTAGATCCGCAGGCCTTCGAATCAATTTTGGTGAACCTTACAGAAAATGCTGTCAAATATGCCGGAAAGACTGCTGTTGAAATCAAACTCTCCTCACACAGAGAGGGCATCCTACTTCGGGTGGCAGATTGCGGACCGGGTATTCCACCTGACCAAAGGAAAAAGGTATTTGATAAATTCTACCGGATGGGAAACGAAGAAACACGCACCGGCAAAGGTACAGGGCTGGGTCTCTTTATTGCCAAAGAATTTGTCGACTTAATGGATGCGCGGATCGAAATTTCGGACAACGACCCGTCGGGAGCCGTTTTTTCGGTGTGGTTTAAGCCCTAAGTCTGCTATCCGCCTGCACAACTTCCTTCAAGCGACCAACCTTGGACTCCGAAAAATGTAGCCCCACCTCCGGAATGGGCAGGTTCTTCCTTAGGCGAAGCCTTTGTCTGAAGGTTGTGAATAGTGAACTTTTTAACCTGAGGAAAAAACTACAACCACGCATCACTCAAAAAGAGTTCGTGAACCGAGGTGAAATCGGAGCATACGGGCTGCTAAATGCATCAAAAAAAAGCCCGAACCTTTCAGGTCCGGACTTTCAAAATTTTGAAATGCATTTGTCGGTGATCAGCGCCGCACTCTGGGCGGATTGCTTCCGAGTATTTCGATGTAGCCTGTTTTCACGCACTCGCCACTGTTAACATTGAGCACAAAGAAGTAAGAGCCATCGTTCCTGTCTTCACCACCAAAGGCATTGGAGGGTCTGCCTGATTCTTGCTGAACTACGTTGTAATCATCAGATTCAAACACCTCTGCACCCCAACGGTCCCACACCTGGAGAAGGCTTCCGGGGAATACATCAATTCCCTCTACAGCAAAGTAATCGTTTCGGCCGTCATTGTTCGGAGTGATCACATTTGGCACCCTCGAAAGATCGATGGTTCGCAGGGTATCTTCCGCATCCACAACACCAAGATAAGGTCCCACAAAGCCCATGGCAAAACACTGGTCGATCACATCAATTCTGAGAAACGAAAACCCGGGGTCGGGGTCGTAAAGCGTATTCGCTTCATCAGGTGTTTGAAAACTTCCTTTTTGATTTTCTTCTGACCAAACAATATTGTACTCCCCTGCAC
>JAIVHQ010000283.1 GCA_020200995.1 Flavobacteriales bacterium | reverse complement strand
GTCGCCTATGCGCACACGGGGTGTATTGTTGTCTCCTTTTTCAACGGTGTAAGGCACGCGCTTAATTTCTTTTGCCACTTCTGCAAACGAGTTGCCCATAAATCGCTTGATGGATGAAATCGTCTTTTCGGGGTTGGTGATGGCCTGGCGCTTGGCAGGATCTCCCACTTTGCGTTCGCCGCCTTCCACGAATGCCACGATAGACGGGGTGGTGCGTTTTCCTTCGCTGTTCGATATAACCACGGGTTCGTTTCCCTCCATTACTGATACACAGGAGTTCGTCGTTCCGAGGTCAATTCCTATAATTTTGCTCATTAGATTATGTTTTTGAAATTTATTTCAAGTTTGACCGACAATGAGCAATCATTATACCATCCCGAAATATTAACCAAAAGGGGAATATCTGACACTTTTTGTGTCAAAAACAATGACAAAAAGACAGAAAGGGGGTGCGGGAGCTGACGTTTAGTTGCAGCCGTAGGATGTTCCTCCTACCCATTGGACGCAGAAAGAGGTGCCGCCTGTCTCTTCGCTGTTGTTGAGATAATTCAGGCTGTTCTCATCTAACCACTGAATGCGGTCAATTTGCCCGATGCTTCCAAGTATGCCAATGGCACCGTTGTCGAAGTTCGTGAATTGCGTAAAGACAGGAACAAATTCGCTGACGGGAGAAGCCACAGAGATGTAAGAGGTCAGGTCTCTGTTGGCAACGGTGAGTCGGTGAATAACGCGGTGTATTCTGACTTCACTCAGGTTAGGCACGTTGTCAAAGTGGTTGCCGGCAAATTGAAACCAGTTACGGGCATTGAAGTTGAAGTCGCGTTGACCTCCGCTCGCCCCGTCGGCAAGATTAAATACCCCGGCATTGAATCGGAGCTCTTTGTTTTCGGTCACAGTGCCGTCTGTAAGGACTTCATCGTATACCAACACAAATTCGCCATTGTAGCGCGTACCTCCCGGGCGGGCCGTGAAAACGAAATTTACATTCACTGGCTGCGGGAATGCACCGGCCCCACCGATGCGGGCCAGTTGCAGCCTGTTGGGGTCTGTACCCTGTTGATTCTGTGGAGGATTTGAGATATCACTTTCTGTTACCCTGGCAAAGTCGGTGCGGGCTGTGTACATAGTGCCGCGGATGTTGGCGCGCAGTTCATAGCTAAAATCGCGGATGTTGGTTAGTTCGTTCGGGTCAAAAATTTCTTCAGCGGTGTAATACATCCTGACATCCGTATCGTAAAAAACCCCGGGGTTGCGCGAGGGAATGTCAATCGGAAGCAGCTCGAAGGAATCTGTCAGGTTGGTGCCATTAAACTTGTAGAGCCATGCATCCACTTCGCCGAGTTCATACTCCACGGAATCTTTGATGCCGGCGTAGGCATTTACATCGCCTTCGCCGAGAAAGGTTTTGTTGATTCGGACAAATTGTGTGTCTGCTGTGGGATTCAGTACTGCTGTGATCACAGGAGTGGCCTTGTAGGGAGCGGTCAGTTCTACTTCTGTTTCGCAACCGGTGATCGCAACTGAAACGGCGAGCAGGCCGAAAATAAAGTAAGTGGATATGTTTCTCGACATCTATTTTATAATTGAGCGTACAAAAGTAGCACAATAGAACGGAACACGCAGGGGTGTGATTGCCGGGCACCTTGTTTTTGTTTCAGCTTGAGAATCCGAGAGTGCAGGCAATTTCTCATTAAGTTTGCCGACCATTAAAACAAGACAGGGCGCAGTGAATTCGCGAATCGCCTCCCCGCAAGTATCCGCTCCGCGTTAATTTACTTAGCTTTGAAATCACAATATTCTCAACCATGTCCGTACACTCCAATACCAAGCGCGTAACCACGCAGACCCTTCAGGAAATGAAAATGAAGGGTGAAAAAATTGCCATGCTCACCTCTTATGATTATTCCATGGCCCGCATCGTAGACGATGCAGGGGTGGATGTAATCCTGGTCGGCGACTCGGCCTCAAATGTTATGGCGGGCCACGAAACCACTTTGCCCATCACCCTCGATCAAATGATCTATCACGCAGCCTCTGTGGTGCGGGCGGTAAATAGGGCGCTTGTGGTGGTCGATCTGCCATTTGGCGCCTACCAGGGCAACAGCAAGGAGGCCCTCACTTCGTCCATTCGGATTATGAAGGAGAGCGGAGCCCACGCAGTAAAAATGGAAGGAGGGGCGGAAATTCGGGAGAGCATCGAGCGCATACTCTCGGCCGGAATCCCCGTGATGGGCCACCTCGGCCTCACACCGCAGAGCATTTACAAATTCGGCACCTACACCGTGCGCGCCAAAGAAGAGGCCGAAGCCGAACGCCTTTTAAGTGACGCTGCCGTTTTGAACGAGATCGGATGCTTCGGCATCGTGTTGGAAAAAATTCCCGCCGTACTCGCCGCTAAGGTTACGACAAGTGTGGATGTCCCGACCATCGGAATCGGAGCGGGACCCAATGTGGACGGACAGGTCCTCGTGGTTCACGATATGATCGGCCTCACCCGCGAGTTCAGCCCGCGGTTCCTGAGGAGGTACCTCCACCTTTACGAAGATATCAAAGCCGCCGTGGGACAGTATGTCACTGATGTGCGCTCCACCGATTTCCCCAATGAAAAAGAACAATATTAGTGGGCCGCAGCACAGTCGAAAATCTTCAGGTTCTTTTTGAGGACAACCACATCATCGCGATAAACAAGCGCCCCGGCGACATCGTGCAGGGTGATAAAACGGGTGATGAGCCGCTCTCAGAGACGGTAAAGGCATTCCTGAAAAAGAAGTACGACAAGCCCGGCAATGTCTTCACAGGCGTGGCACACCGCATCGATCGGCCGGTGAGCGGGGTGGTGCTTTTCGCAAAAACGAGCAAGGCACTCGCAAGGCTTAACGCCATGTTTCAGGCCAAAGAGATTCAAAAAACCTACTGGGCCGCAGTGCCCGGGGTGCCGATAGACGAAAGCGGCTCCTTGGTTCATTTCCTGAAAAAGGATGCAGCCAAAAATAAATCCCGCCCCGTAAAGTCGGGCAGTGCCGGGGCCAAGAAAGCAGAGTTGCGCTATCGAATACTGGCCAACGCCGATCGATACACCCTGCTTGAAATACTTCCCCTCACAGGGCGCCACCACCAAATTCGGGCGCAGCTGTCAGCCGCCGGATTTCCCATCAAGGGTGACTTGAAATACGGTTCCCCCCGATCCAATCAGGATGCGAGCATCCACCTGCATGCTCGGTCAGTGCAGTTTGTGCACCCCGTGGCCAAAAAACCAATGAACGTCACCGCCCCGACACCGCCGGATGCAATTTGGGATCATTTTTCTCGTATTTTAGGGTAAATGGAGTCTGTCCATAAAGCCCATTCTCGGCGTTGCACCATGCCTTCGGCTTGGTCTTGCGTCTTGCTTTTGAAAACAGTCATCCCGCCGCGGCGGGAATCCTTGCTTTTCAAAACTGCGTGCGCCTTGATAATGAACTTTCTGACTCAGACACATGAAGTTTTTGACAAACGCGAAAAACAAATGGCTGTGGTGCGAATAATGACGATTTTTATCTTCTTCGTGTCCGGAGGGTTGTTTGGTCAGTCCTTTCCCGACCACATCCTGGATGCCCTTACCCTGCGGCAAAATGGCTCCGGCCTTGAGCTCAATATGGTGATGGGGCGTGGAGTAGAATGCCTCGGTATCGATGTGCAGCGGTCTGTAAACGGCTCTCCTTTCGAGAGGGTGTACGCCATTGGCGGGGTTTGTGGCTCGCCCGAGCGACCCGACCCCTATGGATTTGTTGATGCCGATTTGACCGTAAGCGGCGAGTACACCTATTATATCCGTTTTGGAAGCATTGGTGAAGTTCAAATCTCTGCCGTTTTCACGGCTGTATGGGAATCGGGAGTTTCCGTGACGCCGAGAAACGGAGGCCACACACTCAGGGTGGAGGGCATGCAGGGCGCCTTCGAAGTCCGCGTTTTTCACATGAACGGGCGCCTGGTCTATTCCGCCGCAGGCTTTACCGACCCCACCGTGGAGCTCCTGAGTGCATCCTGGCAAAACGGGGTGTATGTGCTGCAGGTCGAGAGCGCCGGGCGGGCGGTAACGCAAAAATTTGCGGTTTACGGGCGGTAAAAAAATGACATTGTGTCATCTATTTCCTTATGGACATGTCAATATGTCTGATTTAGAAAATTGAGACTGCCGGAATTTCAGCAATTCACCCCCGGCACATCCCTTGTAAATCACCATGTGAACCCCAAAATTCAAAAATCATGTCACTCGTAAAATTGAATACCCGCAAACCCCAATTGAGTCCGCTGGACAGTTTTTTCAACGACTTCTTCGAAGGGGAGTTTTTCCCGGCCAAGAGCGGAGCCCCGCGAAACGGCACCGTGCCTGCGGCCAACATCAAGGAAACCGAAAAGGCTTATCTCGTAGAGCTGGCCGCACCCGGAATGAAGAAAGAAGACTTTAAGGTGGAGCTCAATGACGACCTGCTCAGCATCCGCGCCGAGCACAAGCAGGAGAAAGAAGAAACAAACGACCGCTACACCAAGCGCGAGTTCAACTTCGCCTCCTTCGTGCGCTCCTTCAGGCTGCCCGAAGAGGTGGATGTAGAGAACATAGGTGCGACCTACCGCGACGGAATTCTGAACATCGAAATTCCAAAGCAGGAGAACAAGGTGAAAGAAAAAGTGCGCGAAATCAGCATTGGCTAAAATCCGCATTGGTGAAAAGGATGAAGAGGGGTGTGCTATGCACCCCTTTTCTTTGCCTGAAAGTTACGTCGGGAATGTGGCGGTTTGCTTTTAAGGCCGGATTTGAACACGGTTTTAAATTGACATTATTCATTTAACCTGTTGAGCGCTTGAATTCTGAACAAGTAGTTTGTAAATGAGATTATTTACTCTAAAATTGCAACTCGCCATAAACGTCACATCGAGTGTTTTTC
>JAIVHQ010000214.1 GCA_020200995.1 Flavobacteriales bacterium | reverse complement strand
CCGCTCGCCGAGATAAAAGCATCGGGCCATAAACCGGTGCGCTGGCAAGCATCGAAAAGGGTTTCGGCTGTTTTTACCCGGCTGTCAATGATCACTTTTTTGCGGCTGTTGGTCCAGCGGCTATCCGCGATGCCGGCCCCTGCGAGGTGCACCACTGCGCGGAGATCTGACAGCGCCTCTTCTGCTTTTTTCCCGGAAAGGGAATCCCAGCTATAGGCCTTGATGTCGCCTTCGAGGCTCTCAGTGCGCGATACGTGGGCCACTTCGTACCCTTTGTGCTGTAGAAGTGCAGTCAATGCGGTGCCTACAAGGCCTGAGCCACCCGTAATCAGTATTTTCTTTGCCATTCTGTAAATGTAAAAAGGCCCGCAGAATTGCGGGCCTTTTGAATTATAAATTCATATGAAACTTTGCATCAGGGAAGCAATACGCGGTCAATGACGTGAACCACTCCATTGGTTCCTTGTACATCTACAAGAAAAATAGTCGATTCACCACCTGAGCCGTCTGTGATGGATACCGTGTCGTCCTCATTAAGATTAACTGTGAAAGTAGCATCTCCATCAGCGAGGGTGGGTACAGGACCAGCATTCAAATCTTCCGATTGAACGTTACCGCTTACAACATGGTAGCGAAGGATATTTGACAATTCTTCAATAGTCAATCCCGCTACAACGTCACTGATTTCCTCAAATGCTGCGTTTGTAGGTGCCATCACTGTAAATGGGCCGTCGCCGCTCAGAGTCTCTACCAATTCTGCGGTAGTTAATGCTCCAACCAATTCAGTAAAAACATCATTATTGAGGGCGTGATCAACAATTGTAGGCATCAGCAATACATTGTCAATACCGTGTATCACACCATTGGTGGCCATAATGTCAGCATTATTTACGGCTGCTTTGCCACCGTTCAATGTTACTACTCCACCTGCTGCCTGAACACGTAGTGAAAGTTGATTTCCTACAGGACTTGAAGTGCTTGCTGTTGTAACATATGCGTCTTCGGGCACATCTGCTGCAGGGATAGAAGCTCCCAGCACGTGGTAGCGCAATGTAGCAGCAACTGCTTCAGACCCGAGCGCATCAATAAGACCTGCGGCATCATCAACACCGAGTTCCGCGAAAAGTGTTTCAAAAGCTGCGTTATCGGGTGCAAAAACTGTAAATGGACCGTCCTGAGAAACTTCGGCCAAAACGCCTGTTGCTGTCAGTGCTTCAACCAAAATAGAATATTCGGGAGTCGCTGCTGCTATTTCAACGATGCTCTGGGTGGGAGCAGGTGGGGCGGGAGGCGTGCCATTGTCGTCATCATCATCGTTGCATGAAGTGAATACAAGTAAACCTGCGGCAAGACCGAGGTAAGAGAGAAATTTAAAATGCTTTGTCATGGTATTAAATTTGTTTTGGATAATTACTACCATCGCTCTGTGGCTTCCACACATTGCAATGTGCAGAAATGTCCCTGTCAGGGCAGGGTTGAGGCCTTTATTATTGTCAACTTCGATCTCGATTTTATTCCCACATCACCTTCCGTTTATGTCAAAATACTGCTTTTTATTCGCGTTTTTTTTAGCATTCTTTTTGAATTTGCAAGGGCAAGCTCCCGAACAAAACTTTGTGGACTACCACGACAAGGCGGGGAAGAAAAAGCGCTCGGAGGGCAAATTCGTGTACGGACTTGAGCAGGGCGAATGGGTGTACTACCGCGAAAGCGGGGAGTTGCAGGAGAAAAGCAACTACACCCTAGGCAGGCTCGACGGGCGGGTGACCATTTATTATGACGACGGCACGGTGCAGCAGGATGGATATTTTAAATGGGATCAGCCTGACAGTGTCCGATACAGTTATTTCAAAAACGGTAATATTCGGGAGGAAGCGCATTTCCGTGAGGGGAAACCCGCCGACACCTGGCGGATGTGGTATGCCGACAGCATACCGATGATGGAAGAGCGATATGTGGACAGCCTCGAGGTGCCCCTGCTTATGACATGGTGGAATCGGGAAGGTGAGAAGCTGATAAAAAACCGGGAAAGTCGGAAACGTGGTGGCCCGACGGAACCAAGCGGAGCGAGGGCACCTATTTTAACGGCGCCAAAACGGGGGAGTGGACTTACTACCTCGAATCGGGGACCCTCTGGAAGCGGAGCCATTTTGAAAACGATACCCTTCACGGCGATTTCACAGCTTACTTCGAGAGCGGAAACCCCTCAGAAGAAGGCACTTTCGACAAAGGAAAGAAGGACGGGGTGTGGACTTTTCACCGCGACATCATGTACAAGGAGATGGAGGGCCCCTTTGCGGCCGACAAGCGGGAGGGAACCTGGAAGTACTGGTTTGAAGACGGGCAATTGCAAACCAGGGGCGATTGGAAGAGCGATAAGCGCCACGGGGAGTGGAATTATTTTTACCCCGACGGAAGCAAGTGGCGAAAGGGGGTTTTTAACATGGGTGAAAAGCACGGCCTTTGGACCACCTGGTTCGAGAATGGCAACAAGCTTCAAGAGGGTAATTACGAGGACGGCAAGGAGGAGGGCCTTTGGAAGTCCTGGTACTCCGACGGCAAGCCGAGTGATGAAGGGCATTTTTCTGCGGGGCTCATCGACGGCGAGTGGAAAGGGTGGTATCCCGATGGCTCCCAACGCTACCTGGGCCACTGGGCCGACAACCAAAAGAACGGACAGTGGAAGCATTGGAATGAGGAGGGACACCTCACGGAAAATGCATATTTCCGCAGTGGGGAGCTGCACGGCCCCTACAGCAGGTACAGCGAAAACGGAATTCCCGAATCGGAGGGCAACTACAATGAGGGAAAGCCGAGCGGCAAGTGGATTTATTTTTTCCCGGAAGGGGGTAAACTGCGCGAAGCTACTTATAAAGATGGAAAGCTCGAAGGGCAAAGCATTGTTTATCATCGCAGAGGCGGTCATCCACACCTCAAGGAGAATTATAAAAACAACAAGCGACACGGCCTCGCGGAAGAATTTTCAAACGGGGGCAACTTATTGCGCGCAGTGCAGTACGAAAACGGCCAAAAGGTGAAGGTGGTTAAAGACAATGTCCTCGGACAGTAGCGAGCTTTCGGAGATCGATTTTTTGCGACCGGCCACCGCAGCTGTTCAACTGCTTGTTGTCTCAAAAAGAATGTTTACCTTCGCGGCGTAAATCACAAAAAATCGGAGGGGCAGCAGCCCCTCTTTTTATTGCCTGCATTGATCACCGAAGACACCATCAGGGCCCTGATCGACGAAAAAATAGACGGGACCGACTACTACGTACTCAGCCTGGATATTAAACCGGGTAATGTCATTACTGTGGAGCTGGAAAGCAGCGGCCCGGTAGGTATTACTGATTGTGTCGACATCAGCAGGCAAATAGAACACAACCTTGACCGCGAAAATGAAGACTTCGCTCTACAGGTGTCATCACCCGGGCTCGACAAGCCATTGAGAGATCACAGGCAGTACATCAAGAATGTCGGACGAGAGCTCAAGGTCAGGCTCAATGATGATTCGGAGATTGCAGGCGAGCTCATTGAAGCCGATGCTGAGAAGATCAAACTTCATACATCGCGCAAAGAGCGGCTCGAGGGCAAGAAGAAGAAAGTGCTGATCGAAGAGGATATTGTGTTGAAATACGACGAGATTAAACAAGCCAAAATTAAGATAAACTTCAAATAACCAGCCATGAGCAATATCAATTTGTTCGAGTCGTTCGCTGAATTCAAAGAGTTCAAGAACATTGACCGCGAGACCATGATGCGCATCCTCGAGGATGTATTTCGCAGCATGCTCATCAAGAAGCACGGTACTGACGACAACTTTGACATCATCATCAACCCCGACGAAGGCGACCTCGAGATTTGGAGAAACCGCGAGATTGTGCTCGATGGTGAAGTAGAAGATGAAAACAGCCAGATAGCGTACTCACAAGCTATCAAAATAGAGCCCGACTTCGAAGTGGGAGAGGAGGCAACGGAAGAAATCAGGCTGGAGCATTTCGGCCGAAGAAGTATTCTTTCGATGCGCCAAAACCTCGTTTCAAAAATCATTGAACTCGAAAAAGACAGCCTCTACAAGAAGTACAGCGAGCGCGTTGGTGAAATCATTACCGGCGAGGTTTACCAGGTGTGGAAGCGCGAGGTGCTTTTGCTCGACGACGAAGGCAATGAACTTATTCTACCCAAGTCGGAGCAGATACCTTCAGATTACTTTAAGAAAGGAGACGGCGTAAGGGCCGTGGTTTCCAAAGTGGAAATGCGCAACAACAGCCCCGTGGTGATTCTGTCGCGCACCGCTCCCGAATTTCTCGAGCGCTTATTCGAAATGGAAGTTCCCGAAGTGTTTGACGGTTTGATTACCATCAAAAAAATTGTTCGGGTGCCGGGAGAGCGTGCCAAAGTGGCCGTGGAATCATACGATGACCGCATCGATCCCGTGGGCGCTTGTGTGGGAATGAAAGGTTCGAGAATTCACAGCATCGTTCGCGAGTTGAAAAACGAGAACATCGATGTGATTAACTTCACCAATAACAATCAACTCCTTATTCAACGCTCGCTCAGCCCCGCCAAGATCACCAACATCAAGATCGACGAGGAAAACATGAAGGCTGAGGTATTCCTCAAGCCCGATCAGGTATCCCTCGCTATTGGAAAAGGTGGGCACAACATCAAATTGGCCAGCAAGCTCACGGGTTACGATCTCGACGTGTACCGCGATTCTGATGCAGACACCGAAGATGTGGATTTGGAAGAATTTGCGGACGAAATCGATGGCTGGATCATCGACGAACTCAAGACTGTGGGTCTCGATACCGCGCGCAGCGTGCTTGAGCTCACCAAGGCAGACCTTGTATCAAGAACCGATCTTCGCAGCACAGACAAACATTTTATGCCAGGCAGATCAACACCGGTACGATTAAGTAAAGCCGCCAGAGAATTCAATGTCGGACTCTCGACCATTGTCGAATTTTTGAAGTCAAAGGGAATTGAAATAGAAAGCAAGCCCAACACAAAAATTGACAACGAGACCTATGAAATTCTGCAACAGGAATTTCTCGACTCCAAAAAATTGAAGGAGAAGGCGAGCCAAGCCGGGGTGCGCAGTACCAAGCGCGAGACCGTAAGCTTGCAAAAAGAGCGTCAGCCTGAAAGATCTTCAAGCGATGATGACGATGCCGTTCTTATTAAAAATATACAGGGCGATGCCGAGGATGAGGTGATCTCTCCAAAGGTGGAAAAGAAGCCAGGCCTTTCCGTGGTTGGTAAAATAGACCTCGACAAAAAAGACAAAGAAGCCGCTAAAAAGAAAGAAGAAGAAGCTGAAGCGGCAAGAGTCAAAGCCGAAGAGGCTGATCAAGCCGAAAAAGCCGAAAAGGCTGAAATAGCCGAAAAAGATGCGGCTGCCCAAAAAGCGGAGACCGAAGCCGAAACCAAGAAGGAAAGAACAGACAAAGCCGAAGCCGTAAAAACCGCATCCGAAAAGGCGGAGAAAGATAAGTCTGACTCGGCCGCTGCTAAAAAAGAAGCTGACAGACCCAAGCGCCCTGAAGAAAGGGAGACCATCAAAACAAATGTCCAAAAACTCTCAGGCCTTACCGTTGTAGGAAAAATTGACCTTCCGGAAAAGCGCAAAAAGCCTGTGATGAGTACTGACCCCGAAACGGAAACGCAGAAGGGTAAGCGCAAGCGCAAACGCATCTCTACCAAACCTGAGCCTCGACAGCAGGGCGGAGGCAAGCCCGCTCAGACAGGTCGCGGAAGGGCCAAAACCGGAGGCCCGCGTCAGGAAGTGAGCCAGGAAGATATAGACCGCGAGTTGAAACAAACACTGGCTAAAATCAGTGGTGGCGGAGCCAAAGGCAAAGGTGCCAAGATGAGAAGGCAGCGACGTGATGATCACCGCACACGCTCTGAAGAACTCGAGCAGCAGGCCGAAATGGATTCGACCGTACTCAAGCTCACCGAGTTTGTAACCGTGTCTGACCTTGCATCTTTGATGGATGTAAGTGTTACTGAGGTGATTTCGGCTTGTATGAGTCTCGGAATCATGGCGTCGATCAATCAACGCCTCGATGCTGAGACCATTGCCATTGTAGCAGAAGAATTTGGGTACACTGTCGAATTTACCTCTGCCGAAGTGCAGGAGTCTATTTTGGTGCGCCCCGACGAAGAGCACGAGCTCCAAATGCGTGCACCCATCGTTACGGTTATGGGCCACGTCGACCACGGTAAGACATCGCTACTGGACTACATTCGAAAAGAGAATGTGATCGCAGGCGAAGCCGGAGGCATTACCCAGCACATTGGCGCCTACAGCGTAGAAGTGGGAACCGAAGGCAGGTACATCACCTTCCTCGACACCCCGGGTCACGAGGCCTTTACAGCCATGCGCGCCCGAGGTGCGCAGGTCACCGACCTCGCTATTATCGTGATCGCCGCCGACGACGAAGTGATGCCCCAAACCAAGGAAGCCATCAACCACGCACAGGCTGCGGGCATTCCTATGATCTTTGCCCTCAACAAAATTGACAAACCCGATGCCAATCCCGACAGAATCAGGGAGCAACTGGCCGCTATGAATATTCTTGTTGAAGATTGGGGAGGAAAGTTCCAAAGTCAGGAGATTTCAGCCAAGAACGGAATCAATCTCGACGACCTTCTGGAAAAAGTACTTCTCGAAGCTGACCTCCTTGAGCTCAAAGCCAACCCTGACAAACTCGCTGTGGGTACGGTGATCGAATCCATGCTCGACAAGGGGCGAGGATATGTCACCACACTACTCGTCGAAGCGGGAACCATGAATGTGGGCGACGTGGTGCTCGCCGGTCATTATACCGGTCGTGTGAAAGCCATGTTTAACGAACGTGGAAATGAAATCACCAAGGTAGGGCCCTCACAGCCTGTATCCATGCTTGGCCTCAACGGAGCTCCCAACGCGGGCGACAAATTTAATGTGCTCAGCGATGAGCGCGAGGCCAGGGCCATTGCTGCCAAAAGAGAGCAACTCCAGCGCGAGCAAGGTGTCCGTACTCAAAAGCATGTTACACTCGACGAAATCGGGCGACGAATCGCAGTCGGAGACTTCAAGGAACTCAACATCATTCTCAAAGGTGATGTGGACGGATCTGTTGAGGCTCTCGCGGATTCGCTCCAAAAACTTTCCACAGACCAGATTCAGGTGAATGTGATCCACAAAGCTGTTGGTCAGATTACAGAGAGCGATGTACTGCTCGCCACTGCTTCCGATGCCATCATCGTCGGATTCCAGGTGCGCCCTTCAGGAGGAGCGCGTCGACTCGCCGAGAAGGAAGAGATCCAGATCAAGCTGTATTCCGTGATTTATGCCGCCATCGAAGAGGTGCGCGACGCCATGGAGGGCATGCTTTCCGCAAAAATCGAAGAACGCATAGTCGGAAATGCCGAAGTCCGCGAGGCCTTTAAAATTTCCAAAGTGGGAACTATCGCAGGTTGCTTTGTGACCGACGGCAAGATTACGCGAAACTCAAACATCCGCCTCATCCGCGACGGAATTGTGGTGTACACCGGCGCACTCGGCAGCCTGAAGCGATTCAAGGACGACGTGAAAGAAGTGAGTAAAGGCTACGAATGCGGTTTGAACATCGAGAAATTCAACGACATTAAAGTTGGCGACGTTATCGAGGCGTTTGAGGAAGTGGAAGTGAAGCAGACGCTGGATAGCTGATTTGCTATTTAATCTTCTGAAGTACTTTGCTCAACCGGCTTTTCACCTTTACGCAAGGCGGGCATGTTGATGTTGTCTCTCACGATGTAACTGCCTGTGAAGTCTTTTTGAATTTCCTTTTTTAGCTTTTCGCATTCCATTTTCGAGCGAAAATCGCCAACGCGGAGCCTGAAGTTTGGTGCGAGGTAACTGATGTAGGCACCCGTTTCCGGATGCTTCTTCAGAAACTCTCCACGCATTTTTTGAGCCTCATTTCGGTTTCCGAAAAAAAGCTGCAAGCGATAACCTTCGATTGCTGTGGGGTGGATTTTCTTGAGGGAATCCACCAACATTATTTGGCGATCGGCGCTTACCGAAACCCGTCCGGGCTTATTGTAATCCGGCCTTTGGATCATTACTTCTCCGTTCACTTTTTGCCGATTGTCACGAATCTCTTTCGCCTTTGACGAATCGGACTTGTACAGGCGCCAATCATCTACCTGCCCCGAGGCCGAGACTGACAATAAAATCATCGATGAAATAAAAAATGGGTGTAGGTGCATGCCGTCGTTTTTAAGTGCCGTGCAAAATTAGTGCAAATTATGAACGTCCTTTCTACTTCACAGCCAAGATGCCTGCCCGGGTTATGTTTTATGAACTCTTATCGGTTACTTACCCAAATCCTGCGCCGTTATTTAGAATCGTTTTAAATTATTTAGCCCTTTGACAATTTCGTGACATTACCCCACCGCAAAGGGATGTTTGTGTTAAATTTGCGCTCAAATTTAGCGGGGTTGTGCCCGAAAAATAATGAAAATATGGGTCTTCAATTGAAACAGTTTTTGTTGACATTAAAATCTTTAGCCTTTACAGCGTTGCTGATAGGCGGATTGGGAGCAGGAGAGGCGAGCGCACAGGACGGGGAGAAGCTTTTTAAGCAGAACTGTTCATCATGTCACAAGATCAACCAGAACATGACGGGCCCCGCTTTGAAAGGCACGCGTGAACGGTGGGAAGGCCGTGAGGAATTGCTCTATCAATGGATTCAGAACCCTGCGGCGGTTGCCGATATGGGTGATAATTATGTGAAAGCCCTGCTCGATGAGTGGATGCCCCGTTCGGGCCTGATGAATGCCCAGGCGGTAAATAAAGAAGAAATTGACGCCATTCTGGATTACGTTGACAACTGGGAGCCCCCCGCACCTAAGGTCGCCGATGACGCGGTAGCCGAAACGGCTTCGGTCGACCAGGATGGAGGTATTTCTTCTACGTGGCTTCTGATTGTTGTTTTTATTCTTCTGATCCTTGTGTTTTCACTGTGGGGTGTTCGTTCCTCATTAAATAAACTTCAGAAGGCCATGGCCGAAGCAGAAGGCCGCGAAATTCGACCGGAAATGCCTTTCGGAGAAAAAGCAAAAATCTGGCTTTGGGATAACAAGGTTTATGTGTCCATTGCGGGAATCTTTGTGGTGGTCTATCTGGCAGTGGCCGGCTATGATGCGCTCATGGGTGTAGGAGTTTACACAGGCTATACCCCCGATCAGCCGATTGCTTTTGACCACAAGCTTCACGCGGGTGAAAATGGAGTGGCTTGTGTGTATTGCCACCACAGTGCCACAAAAAGCAAGCACGCGGGTATTCCTTCCACCAATATTTGTATGAATTGCCACAAAGGAATTAATGAAGGGCGTTCAGAAGAAGGGACCGCAGAGATTCAAAAAATATACGCAGCTGTTGGTTGGGATCAGGACCGCCAGGAGTATACGGGCGAAGAAAATCCCATTCAATGGGTGAAGGTGCACAACCTGCCCGACCATGCCTACTTCAATCACGCCCAACACTACGTGGTGGGGCAAATTGAATGTCAGGAGTGCCACGGTCAAATGCAGGAAGATTACACGGTAGCCGGACAGTACGCTCCGCTCACCATGGGCTGGTGTATCAATTGCCACAACGAAACTGCCGTTCAAATGGACGGAAACGGTTACTATGATGAGGTGCACGGCCGACTTGTAGACCACAACAAAGAAGAGCTCAAGAAATATCTTGAAGATGGTACCATTACTGCCCGCGAACTGGGTGGTTGGGAATGCTCAAAATGTCATTACTAATACCAAGGGTATAAGCTGAATATGGCCAACAATAAACAATACTGGGCAGGACTCGAAGAGCTGCACGAAACGCAAGAGTTCAAGAAGGCAAGTGAAAACGAATTTATCAGTGATCCAAAGTCTGTGGATGAATTCCTCACTGATTCTGCAACTTCGGATTCCAGCCCCGATCGACGCGACTTTTTGAAATTTCTCGGTTTTGGAGTAACAGCAGCCACCATTGCTGCCTGTGAAACACCCGTGATAAAGTCAATTCCCTACACCAACAAGCCCGAGACCATTACTCCGGGCGTACCTAACTACTATGCTTCGACATATTACGATGGTCTGGATTACGGCGGTGTATTGGTGAAGACCCGCGAGGGACGTCCAATCTTTATCAAGCCCAATAAGGCTTCAGGGCAGGTGCTCAATGCCCGTATTAATGCATCCGTACTTTCGCTATATGACAGCACCCGCCTCAGGGGGCCGCTTCAAAACGGCACTCCTGTTTCCTGGGACGAGCTGGATCAGGAGCTTGGCAGCAAATTGAAAGCAGCCAACGGCAGCATTGTACTGCTCACAGGATCAGTGATCAGTCCATCAACCAAAGCCGTTTTCCGGAAATTTGAGAAAGCCTACGGTACAGACAAAGTGAAATTCGTGAGCTACGATGCACTTTCTCAAAACGCCATTCGCAAAGCCAACGAACGAACTTTTGGCAAATCGATGATCCCCGATTACGACTTTTCCAAAGCCAAAGTCATTGTGAGTGTGGCAGCCGACTTTATGAATGATTGGCTCCTGCATACCCAGAATACTGCACAGTATATCAAAACACGCAGGCCCGATGGCGACTGGATGAGCCGCCACTACCAGTTTGAAACGGCCCTTTCGCTCACAGGCACCAACGCCGATGAGCGCGGAGCCATCAAACCTTCAGACGAAGGAAGGGTGCTTGTAGCCCTGCACAACGAAATCGCTAAAATGACCGGTGGTGCTTCAGTATCCATAAACACCGACGGCCTACCGAACGAATTGATTGCAAAAGCGGCAAAAGATCTCTACACGAACCGTGGAGATTCTTTGCTCGTGGCAGGTTGCAACGATACTGATCTACAGGTTGTGACAAACGGCATCAACCGGATGCTCGGCAATTACGGAACCACCATCAGTACCGATACCGAGCTCTTCATCAAAGGGGGCAACGATGCAGAGATGAAGAAGCTCGTTGATGATATGAATGCGGGGAATGTAGGAGCGCTGCTCGTGCTCGGAACAAACCCTGCTTACACGTACCCCGACTCAGATGCTTTTAAGTCCGGATTAGAAAAAGTGGCGACAACGGTATCATTTGCCTCTTGGAACGATGAAACTGCTTCACTATGCGGATTCGTTTGTCCTGACCACCACTATCTCGAGTCCTGGAATGATTTCTATCCTAAAACGGGAAATTACGCCCTGGCTCAGCCCACCATCAGTCCCCTTTACGATACCCGCCAAGCCCAGGACAGCCTTTTGAAGTGGTCGGGTGAAGAGGAAGTCTACAGTGACTTTATGAAAGGTGTGTGGCGCAACTACGCCGGAGAGATGGGAGGAGATGAAATCCTCTTCGAAGATTTTTGGTTCAATGCCCTGCGCCGCGGATTTGTGAATATCGATGTCCCTTCAGGAGTCGGTATCGGAGAATTTAATTCAGATGCGCTCGGCGCAGCCGCCGGAAGAATTGCGGGCCGCAAGGCTGCAGGCGATGGTTTTGAGGTGGTACTCTACACGAAAGTCGGTATCGGCGAGGGAACGCAGCCCGTGAATCCATGGCTGCAAGAGCTTCCTGACCCGATTACCAAAATTACTTGGGACAACTACATCGCAATGAATCCGGCCGATGCAGAGCAGTACGGCTTCAAAATGCATTACGGACAGGAGTTGCCCGCATCAGTTGCCCGCCTCACCATTGGCGCCATGTCGGTTGAACTTCCCGTGATTGCCCAACCGGGCCAAAAACGAGGTACTGTGTCAGTGGCTTTGGGTTACGGACGCGGAGGCAACCAGGAAGAAGTGGGCCGTGCGGCTTTCAGAACAAAACCTTACGGAGGGCACGCGCTCGACGATAATGGCAATAAGATGCCCATCGGCGCGAATGTATATCCTATGGTAGCCCTCGGAAAAGACGGTATGGTTTACTACGCCGAAGGCGCAAACATCGAGGATGCCGGCAGAACTTTCGAGATAGCATCTACCCAAACCCAACACACATTGATGGGTCGGACCTCGGTGGTGAAAGAAACTGATTTGAATACCTACAAAAACGGTGATGTAAAGGAGTACAATCCTCCCTATGTTCTTCCTGTTCACGAAGGTGGAAAAGTAATTAACAAGCCGGTACAGGATGTCGATCTTTGGGCCGAGCACCCCGTGGCCGGAGTAGGCCATCGATGGGGAATGTCAATCGACCTGTCTACCTGCACCGGTTGCAGTGCCTGTGTGACTGCCTGTCATTCCGAAAACAATGTTCCTGTTGTTGGGAAAGACGAAGTTCGCCGAGGCCGCGACATGCACTGGATGCGTATCGACCGTTACTACTCATCCGATATGAACATGGAGCGAGGTGAAGAGGAGGGCAAAGGCGTGATCGGAACTTACCGCGAAATGGAGGTGCCGCAGTACGACAACCCTAAGACTATTCACATGCCGATGATGTGTCAGCACTGCAACCACGCTCCGTGCGAAACTGTTTGTCCGGTGGCAGCGACGACGCACAGCAATGAGGGTCTGAACCAAATGACCTACAACCGATGCATCGGGACGAGGTATTGCGCGAACAACTGCCCCTACAAAGTGCGCCGATTTAACTGGTTTAATTACAAAGCCTACGACAAGTTCACCGAGGTTAATCCGTCGCAAGACGAAATGGCCCGCATGGTACTGAATCCCGACGTAACTGTAAGGGCCCGTGGTGTGATGGAGAAGTGCAGCCTTTGCGTGCAGCGCATACAGGGTGGTAAGCTCGAAGCTAAATTGAAAGGAAAGCCCATCAACGATGGAGCAGTACAAACAGCTTGCGCCGAGGCCTGCCCTACAAATGCAATTACCTTTGGTGACCTGAATGATACCAAAAGTCTTGTACTTCAAGGACACAAGGATAAGCGTGCATATTATGCACTGGAAGATGTAGGGACCAAGCCCAACATCAGCTATAAAGTAAAAGTGAGAAACACCTAAGGATATTTTAAAATACCCTGAGTATGCATAAAGAAGCAGCCATAAGAACGCCCCTGATTCTGGGAGACAAAACCTACCACGACATCACATCCGATGTGGTAGGACCGATTGAGGGCAAGGCCTCGAAAACCTGGTACCTCCTGATTACCGTTGCAGGAATCATAGCCCTTTGGGGCTTGGGTTGCGTGGTATATCTCATCTCGACAGGTATCGGGGTTTGGGGATTAAATAAAACTGTAGGCTGGGCCTGGGACATTACCAACTTTGTATGGTGGGTGGGTATCGGTCACGCGGGTACCTTGATCTCTGCTGTGCTTCTCTTGTTTCGGCAGAAATGGAGAATGGCCATCAACCGCTCTGCGGAAGCAATGACCATCTTTGCCGTAATGATGGCGGCCCTCTTTCCCGGTATTCACATGGGCCGCATCTGGGTGGCGTATTGGGTACTTCCCCTTCCCAACACTTTCGGCTCCCTTTGGGTAAACTTCAATTCGCCCCTGCTTTGGGACGTTTTTGCGATTAGTACCTACTTCACCGTTTCGCTCGTGTTTTGGTACATCGGTCTCATTCCCGATTTTGCAACCATTCGCGACCGGATGACTACGCCGATTTCAAAGAAAATTTACGGCCTGCTCAGCTTTGGCTGGTCGGGAAAAGCCAAGCAATGGACGCGGTTTGAAGAAGTATCCCTCGTTCTCGCAGGTCTGGCAACTCCACTGGTGTTTTCGGTGCACTCGATCGTATCCTTCGACTTTGCCACAAGTGTGATCCCCGGATGGCACACCACCATCTTCCCGCCTTATTTTGTATCAGGTGCGGTATTTTCAGGATTTGCCATGGTACTCACCCTTTTGCTCATCATGCGGAAGGTGATGGGCTTTGAGAATTACATCACTGTAAAGCACGTGGAGTACATGAATATCGTAATCATTGTTACAGGTTCCATCGTTGGAGTGGCCTACATCACTGAGCTGTTTATGTCCTGGTACTCGGGTGTGGAATACGAATCATACGCATTCATCAACCGATTCAGCGGCCCCTACATGTGGTCGTACTGGACCATGATGACCTGCAACGTGCTTTCGCCGCAGCTGTTTTGGTTCAAGAAACTCAGAACAAACCTCACATTTACATTCATTATTTCAATCGTGGTGAACATCGGAATGTGGTTCGAGCGCTTTGTAATTATCGTTACTTCCATCCACCGCGACTACGTACCGTCGAGCTGGTCGATGTTTTACCCCACCTGGGTAGACGTCGGAATCTTCGTAGGTACCATCGGGATCTTTTTCACGCTCTTTCTAATGTTTGCGCGATTCTTCCCGGTATTGGCATTGAATGAGTTGAAAACCATCCTGAAAGTATCGGGAGAGAAATACAAAAAAGAAGACCACTAATGGCGAAAGCAGTTGAAAATACAACCGTCGTTCACGCGATGTTCGACGACGACCACAGGTTGCTAGACGCAGCCAAAAATTTGGTTGCCAAAGGTGTCAGGATTAAAGAGGTGTACTCACCATTTCCCGTCCACGGAATCGATCCTGTGATCGGCATCAAGCGCACACGCATGGCCATCGTTTCTTTTATGTTTGGTATGACGGGCCTTTCACTCGGACTGCTCGGAATGTGGTACTTCATGATTTACGATTGGCCTATGAACATCGGCGGTAAGCCCAGTTTTTCCTTGTTGGAGAACCTGCCTGCCTTTATTCCGGTGGCTTTCGAGTTTACCGTGTTTTGTGCCGCCCATGGGATGGTCATCACTTACATATTGCGAAACGGAACCCTGCCCGGTATGCCCGCGGTAAATCCGGATCCTCGCACCACAGATGACAAATTTGTGATGGAGATTTCCAATGTAGACAATCCCACACTTGAATTTGAAGAGCTCGGAGGAATGCTGAAAGCAGAGGGAGCCATAGAGATTAATCAAAAGAGCTTAGCAACAAAATGAAAAACTTCAAGCAAACGTTTCGCGGAAGTATGGTCGCTGTCCTCGTTTTGACAGCAGCGTCCGGTTGCATCCGCGACGAGCAAAGTCCTGGTTACGAATATACCCCGGACATGTATCGCAGCCCTGCCATTGAGGCCTACGTGGACTACGGCGAGGTGAGAGATACAATTCGATACGATAAAATGCACCGCACATCAGCGCGCAAGCCTGTGGAAGGCACCATTGCGTATTCCGACAATGCGATGAACGACATGCCTTATCTGATCCCCAACACATTTGAAGGGTACGAAAAAGCAGGCAAAACAATAAGGTCCCCGTTTGAGAGCAACGAAGAGCTCGTAAAGGAGGGAAAGGAAATCTACAGTAACTTCTGCATCCAATGCCACGGAAAGGAAGGACAGGGCAACGGCCCCGTTGTTGAAAAAGGAGGACATCCCGCCCCACAACCTTTCAATCAGGGCTTGAAAGACTTGCCGGAAGGCAAAATGTTTCACACCCTCACCTACGGTAAGGGAGCCATGGGTTCGCACGCGTCGCAGCTCACCAAAGAGGAGCGCTGGACGGTGGTGGCATATGTAATGACATTGCAGCACTACGGGGAGGATGATGGTGAAGGAGAAGCTGAAGAAAGTAAAGACACTGAATAAGCGGGCGACTGCTACAAACAGATAAAAACAGAATCAATGAACTTTGTATTCTCAAACAGGGCCAAAATTATCAGCTTCGTTTTGATGGCAATCGGTGTGGTTACGCTTGTGGTCGGTATTTTTACGGATGGTAGCGATCACCACGGTCGTCTTTGGTCAAACTTGCTGATCAACGGATTTTATTTCCTGGGAATTTCACTGGGAGCCCTGTTCTTTTACGCCCTCTCATTTGCCACCGAAACGGCTTGGGCCGTAACCCTGAGAAGGGTGATGGAGGGAATTTTTTCCTTCATTCCCGTTGCTGCAGTGGTGTTGATTGTCGTGTTCTTCGCATCTTCCATGCATTGGAACCACATCTACCACTGGATGGACGAGGCCGTTGTGTCTGAATTTGTGGCCGAATCGACTATAGACAGCGACCACCCAACCTACTTCAAGGACAAAGAAGCTGCCGCCAAAGCGGAAGAGGCAGGTACAGTTGTGGTTCTGAACGACGCACACTACGATGAGATCATCGCCAATAAAACGGCTTATCTAAACACCCCATTCTTTTGGATCAGAACCATCATTTATCTGGGGGCGTTTATCTTGTTTGCCCGTTGGTTCAGAAAGCGATCGCTCCAAGAGGATGAAACCGGCGATGTAGGGCTTCACTTTAAAGGCTACAAACGCGGCGCCTTGTTTCTCGTTATATTTGCTGTATTCTCCTCCACCATGTCGTGGGATTGGATTATGTCTATCGACACCCACTGGTTTAGCACCCTTTTTGGTTGGTATGTATTTTCGGGAATGTGGGTTTCTGCCATGAATATCATCGCCATTGTGGCCCTTTATCTCATATCAAAAGGCTATCTGAAAGAGATCAACTCAAGCCACATCCACGACGTAGGAAAATGGATTTTTGCTTTGAGCTTTTTGTGGACTTACCTCTGGTTTTCGCAGTTCATGTTGATCTGGTATTCAAATATTCCGGAGGAGGTGACATACTTCACAGCCAGAATAGCCAACTATCAAATACCATTTTTTGGCATGATGATTATTAACTTTATCGTTCCTATGGTGTTTTTAATGTCAAGAGATGCGAAGCGAAACCCGCGCTTTTTGATTTTTGTGGGAACGATTGTATTCATTGGCCATTTCCTCGATACTTACATGTTAGTAACGCCCGGTGTAATGTTTGAAGACTGGAGTTTCGGATTGCTCGAAATCGGGTTGCTTCTAGGATTCCTGGGACTGTTCATCAACAGGGTACTGACCGCATTGACCAAAGCGCCGCTGGTTCCAAAAGAATCACCATATCTCGAAGAAAGCTTACACCATAGTATTTAAGACATTTAAGCACATTTTTAAGACAACATTCAAATGGATAAATTAATTCTGGTTCTCATCATTGTTCTGTTGGTGATCAGCGTTGCCCAGATCGCAAAGATGTACCAAATTACGGGCGATCTTTCCAAGAAGCGTGAGGAAGATGTATCACCGACCGCCAATAAGATTAATGCGAATCTTCTACTGCTCTTCATGATTGGTCTTTTCGTGGCAATGATATGGCAAATGATCGCGTTCAAAGATGTGTTGCTCCCGGTGGCAGCTTCTGAGCACGGGGTGTTGACAGATCGCTTGTTTAATATTAACTGGCTAATTCTGATTCCGGCGTTTTTCATCGTAAACTTTTTGCTTTTCTTTTTTGCCTGGAAGTACCGATACGATAAAAATCGCAAGGCCCTTTATCTTGCCCACAACAATACGCTTGAAATGGTGTGGACCATCATTCCATCGATCGTTTTGGTTTTTATCATCATATATGGTTTGCTCACTTGGAACAACATCATGGATGACCCCGCTGACGACGCACTTTATGTAGAGCTTTATTCAAAACAATTCGACTGGACCGCGCGTTATGCGGGCAATGACGATGTGATGGGTGAAGCGAATTTCTCGTTAATTTCAACGCAAAATCCACTTGGTTTAATTACGGAGGAAACGGTGAAAGCGAAAATTGATGAACTCAACGATGAAATCGCCAAACTCGAAAAGAAGTTGGAGGAGGAAATCATGCCGGAAAGTAAAGTAAAAGATACAAAAGATCGAATTGGTATGAGGACGCGTCAGCGGGCAAGGGTTATCAATTATCTCGACAGCGGTATTAATTTCTCAGGTGCGCTGGATGATCAGGTAATCAGAGGCGAATTTCACATTCCCGTCGGAAGAGAGGTTAATTTCCAAATTCGCTCTCGCGATGTTATTCACAGTGCCTACATGCCTCACTTCAGAGCGCAGATGAATGCAGTACCGGGAATGATAACCCAATTCAAATTTGTACCAACCATCACTACTGACAGTATGCGTACTGTTCTGGGAGATGAAGAATTTAATTATGTTCTTTTATGCAACAAAGTGTGTGGCTCGGCGCACTATAATATGCAGATGGACATTATCGTCGATTCACCCACGGATTATCAAAAGTGGATAGATGAGCAGGGAACTTTCGCCGCTTCAATTGGTATAGAAATCGAAAATTCTGTCGCTGATGAAGAAGAGGTGGATGATAGTGAAGTAGAAAAAGACAGTAAAGTAGCTCAAACAATCAAGTAAAAGAAATTACTATGTCAGCAGTAAGCGAAGCGCATGTAGCAGAACACTCTCATGACCATTCTCATTCGCATGAGGAGAGTTTCGTATCGAAGTACGTTTTTTCCCAGGATCACAAGATGATCAGCAAGCAGTTTTTGATCACTGCTGTTTTTATGGGAATTATCGCCATGGCCCTTTCCATATTTTTCAGGTTACAATTGGCCTGGCCGGGAGAGAGTTTCGGAATCTTGAATTACTTTCTCGGAGACCGTTGGGCTCCGGACGGCATCCTCGACCGAAACATGTATCTTTCTTTGGTAACCATTCACGGTACCATCATGGTGTTTTTCGTGCTTACGGGAGGATTGAGTGGTACTTTCAGTAACCTTCTCATTCCATTGCAAATCGGAGCTCGCGACATGGCTTCAGGCTTCCTGAATATGCTATCGTACTGGTTCTTCCTCGTATCAAGCGTGATCATGGTTTCTTCGCTCTTTATTGAAACAGGAGCTGCCGGAGGGGGTTGGACGGTTTATCCTCCATTAAGTGCACTGCCACAAGCGATGCCTGGTTCAGGTTTGGGTATGACCCTCTGGTTGATTAGTATGTCTCTCTTTATTGTTTCTTCACTTCTGGGAGGTTTGAACTACATTGTTACAATTCTCAACCTTCGTACGAAAGGCATGAAGATGACCCGTCTCCCGCTTACTATCTGGGCATTTTTTATTACCGCTGTGCTTGGGGTGCTTTCCTTTCCGGTATTATTTGCTGCAGCACTGTTGTTGATCATGGACAGGTCTATGGGAACGAGTTTTTACCTCAGTGATATCTATGTTGCCGGTGAAGCGCTGGATCCTGTGGGTGGAAGTCCCATTCTCTATCAGCACTTGTTTTGGTTCCTGGGCCACCCTGAGGTATATATCGTATTGCTCCCCGCGCTCGGTATTTCTTCAGAAGTAATTGCCACCAATTCTCGCAAGCCTATTTTTGGTTACCGCGCAATGATTGGTTCTATTCTTGCCATCGGTTTCCTTTCGTTCATCGTTTGGGGACACCACATGTTTGTGACGGGCATGAACCCCTTTCTCGGTTCGGTATTCGTCTTCACAACCTTGTTGATCGCTATTCCATCAGCGGTGAAGGCCTTCAACTATATTACCACCCTCTGGAAGGGTAACCTGAAGTTTACACCAGGTATGTTGTTTTCCATCGGTTTGGTTTCAACTTTCGTTACAGGAGGTTTGACCGGAATTATTTTGGCTGACTCTGCCCTCGATATCAACGTACATGATACTTACTTTGTGGTAGCTCACTTCCACGTTGTCATGGGGTTGTCCGCAATATTTGGAATGTTTGCCGGTATTTATCATTGGTTCCCGAAAATGTTTGGGCGCATGATGAATATGAAATTGGGCTACGTCCACTTCTGGCTCACCATCGTAGGTGGATATGGGGTGTTCGTTCCGATGCACTTTGTCGGTATGGCAGGTGCACCACGAAGGTATTATCAGTACACTGACTACCCGATGTTCGAAGGTCTTTTGAATCTGAATGTGTTGATCACGATATTTGCGATAGGTGCGGCACTTGCACAGGCGATTTTTCTTTGGAACTTCTTTTGGAGTATTTTCAAAGGTCAAAAGTCAGTTCAGAACCCTTGGAAATCTAATACCCTCGAGTGGACTATTCTGAACGCCGCTGTTGGTTATCTTTGACATTCATGGAAAGCGAATTTGATTTAAGAGACGAGTCGTCATACTCAGATGCGGAACTCGATCGCGTCCTCAGGCCGCAGGAGTTCAGCGATTTTTCCGGACAGGAAAAAGTGCTCGAAAACCTGCGCATTTTTGTAACGGCTGCCAAACAACGCGGCGAATCGCTCGACCATGTCCTGCTTCACGGCCCGCCCGGCCTTGGAAAAACGACCCTGGCCAACATCATCGCCCAGGAGCTCGGCGTAGGGTTTAGGGTTACTTCGGGTCCTGTGCTGGACAAGCCTGGAGATTTGGCCGGCTTGCTCACCAACCTCGAGGAGAACGATGTTTTATTCATCGACGAAATACACCGCCTCTCGGCGGTAGTGGAGGAGTACCTTTATTCGGCCATGGAAGATTTTAAAATCGACCTGGTCATCGACACAGGGCCCAATGCCCGCACTGTAGAGATCGCTTTGAACCCATTTACCTTGGTAGGGGCCACGACCCGCTCGGGGCTGCTTACAGCCCCCCTGAGAGCCCGTTTTGGGATTAACTCACGGCTTTCGTATTATACCGCTGATGTACTGGCGGGCATCATCAAGCGCAGCGCTGATATCCTTAACATTCCCATCCGTAATGAGGCGGCGATTGAAATTTCGCGTCGCTCGCGCGGAACACCGCGTATTGCGAATGCACTTTTACGCCGGGTGCGCGATTTCGCTCAGGTTAAAGGTTCGGGGGTCATAGACCTTGAAATCTCAAAATATGCGCTGGAAGCCCTTGATGTGGACACCCACGGGCTGGACGAGATGGACAACAAAATCCTGGCAACCATCATCGACAAGTTTCGGGGAGGTCCGGTTGGTCTCACTACCATTGCCACCGCAGTAGGCGAGGATGCGGGTACGATTGAGGAGGTATACGAGCCTTTTTTGATTCAGGAGGGCTTTTTGATGCGCACTCCAAGAGGGCGTCAAGTAACTGAGTCGGCCTATTCACACCTGGGCCGCAAGCCTGGCAGTGAGGGCAATCAGTCAATGCTTTTCTGATTACTTGTTCAAATGTTCCGGTAAAAAAAAACCGCATCCCGAAAGATGCGGCCCTTGTTCATAACCGAGTACATGGTACACGTAATGCTTAGAAGGATGTGCTAAAATGACTATCAAACACATCCATGATAACATCTCCGTACATGGCACCGAAGGTTGAGAGGCACCATGTCTTGAGGTGAAGTCGCTCTTGGGGTTTAACCCAAGCCAGAGATTTCTTCAGCTCTTTTTTGAAGAGCTTCTTATCAAAACTGACTTTTTCCAGGATTTGTTTGCTGAGCTCCAACATGTTTCTTCAGGTTTAGTTCGTTCATGGTGACTTGAAGGTATGAATTAAACGCGAAATAGGGAAATCCGGTGCCCGGGAAAGCGACGTGTTAACAATTTTTTCAGCTCAAAAAAGGTCCTTCAAATGCGAACGTGCTGACGTGTAGGATAAAACAAAATTTCACCTTAACATGCAGAAAATGAAAGTGTCACAAAGACGTTAACGCCGGTCAATTGAAACTGTAAAAAAGCGAAACGCCCGCGAGCGCATGGTAGGCACGGGCGCCTCTTACGTTGGAAATTTCGGACGGCACTTTAATTACAGGCAGCACGCTGTGCTCGAAGCGCAGCATCACTCCAAGGCGCTCCGAAAATTGGTAGCGGATGCCTGCCATTGCTGAGAGCTCTATGTCCCTGAATTCTGTTGGCTGGTTATTCGGGGTGAAAACATTGGCTTCGTTTACAAAGATAGCATAGCCCAAAGCCGGCCCCAAGAAAATGCTCCAGTGGTCGTCGAATTTGTACCCTGCAAATCCCGCAATTTGGGCATAGTAAAGATCTGCACGGGTTTGATCAAATTGGTTTGCAGTCACTCCCACAGATCGCACCCCTTTTTGCACAATGTTTAGTTCGCCACCGAAGTATAAATGATCATCTTCGAACGACAAGGTGCCCACCCCACCGAGAAGGTTGATTTTATTGAAATTCACATTGCCTGCATCATTTCGAACTGTACTCAGGCTAAGCCCTCCGTGAACATAAACTCCGTCAGACTGGGCCTGCATATCGGTGCAAAATAAAGTGGCTGTGAGGATGGCGGCAATCGCGAAAAGTGATGGATTCTTTGGCATGGATATTTGCTATTTGTTCGTTGAAGATTCAGGGCACCATAAATGCATCGGCGGCCTGAATAATGCTTCTGTCTTCTTTGCGGTGAAGGTAGGCAAAGAAGTAAAGTTCGTCGGGATTCCAGTCGTCTTCCAAAAGGATGCGATAAGATTTTCGCATGGCTTCATTTGTACCCAATGCAGGCTCGGGGTTTTGGAGTTCCTCTCCCCAGGTTCCGTTTACATTTCCGCGAAATACGTAGTCATGTACGTAAGGATACACATCATTAGGGCCGTCTTTCTGCGCTTCGATGATGCCGTTTTCACCAATTCCCACCGTGAGGTTGTAGTCGGATGTGTTGCCTTCAATCACTTTGTAAGCAAGCCGCACCAGTACTGTATTGTTTTCAGTATCGTGGTTTACTTCCGTAAAATCCAAAAATCCTACGGCAGGTTCGTTGATTTCACTATCAATACGGCTCTGCCACTCTGCAGTTGGTACTGCGAATCCTGTACCGAAGTTGGTCCTGTTCACTGTACCCGCAGGAAAGCCTGTTATTTGAAAACTGCCCAGGTACTGCTCACCCTCATTTGTTCTGAAGTCGGTTGAGTAATTGGCAGGAGGCTCGGCGATGGGAGCGGCAAAAGTCGAGGATGCATGAACGAATACCGCCACCACGCGACTACCCATGTCGGCTTTAATGTTGCGGGCTGTCGATGATGCGGGCGGACAATTGTTGCACCTGAACCCTGTGAAGTATTCGAGATAGGCATTTCTTTCTATAGCGCTGAAGGCTCCCGGCTCATAAGTTAATACAGCGTCTGCGAGGCTGGTGTCGGGTTCCACTGCTGCGAGGCTATCTCTGTACTCGCGGTCACAAAGGCGCTCATCCTGATACGGGCACACCTCTTTATCACAGGATGAAATAGCTGTTGCTGCAGCGAGAACAATTACCGAATGAAGTATTCTTTGCATATTCATTTGCTTGTTCAAATATATAAATTCTAAAAGTGCTCTGCACCGTAGCCCCTGCCAAATGGTTCAATCAAACAGTTTTTTCACTGATGCATTGTGTATTATCGAATTTTACCACCCTTGGCTGACATTTACGGTGCAGAACCCATGGAGCAATCAAGACTCGACCCGATTTATGTTGGCCCCTGCCATTCCATTGTTATCAATTATCAAAAACTGCTTGTGAGGCTTACCGTGAGTCCATTGGATGCAGGAACAACCCTGCAGACCCCACCGACACAAAACACCCCTGCCCTCTGCCTTCCGTAGCTCACTGATATGCGATGACTGTCTTGTATATACCCGGCTGCGACTACAGGAAAATTGTAAAAATTACCATCGGCATTGCCGTAGTTGTATTGATTGACCACCGACAAGAACCAGTGCGGACTGACAGAGTACTCAAGTACGGCTGCGGCCCAGTCCTGCAAATGCTGATCGGAATTAAGCAATTGCAATTCAAAACGAAGGCTGTGACCGCGTTTTATTTTCCAGGTGCCTTCTACCACGTAGAGGTTGGCGTAAATCACCCCACTCGTCGGAACATCGTCATAATCGTAGGCACCTTGAATCACATCATTGTCATACGTGATATTCATGTACATGGCACTCATTTTTAATTTCCGATTCAGCTTTCTAGTGAGTCGCGCTGTAAAGTCGGAATAATAGACCTGGTCCGAGGGGTTGAAAAGTACAGGTTTGATTCCTTTACGATTGAGCTCGTAATCGCCTACGGTCGGGAAGTCGGGCGCATTCATCTGCGTGTAGATCAGGTCTAGCTTTGTACCGTATTTGCCCCCGAGCGCCGAGCCTTTTGGGATGGTGTAAAAAATGTCGCCCCGGAAGGATACCTCTCCGTTAGGCTGTGTGGCGTAAGGGTAAAACTGTGCGAGGAGAGCTGTTTGCAAAACAGATGCGGGCGGGAGGTAATTGATCCAGCTATCGAAAGCGCCGGCGTTGCGCTGACTTTGAAAGGCCATGTTTGACAGTGAGCTGGCGGTGAGCGAAACGCCGAGTCCGCGCCTTGAGTACCCGGTGTTTAAGTTGAGGCCTTGCCCGTATTGAAACAATCCCACCGTGGGATCACTATCACCCGGCACATTGATGATTTGAGAATTGAAGGCCGTTGGGTTGTTCCCGATTCGGGCGTACTCGCCATTGAGAAAGAAACCTCCTTGGATGTAGTTCATTCGCACCGATGCGGCGTCCACATTTTCGGGAAAAGCCCACGTCGAGCTCGGATTTTCCTCAAATTTGCTCACAAAACTCCCGCCAATGGTAAGCTGCCCGGGGATCACGAAAAGGGAATCGAGAATGTCGTTGACATTAAACTCAATATCGGCACCGCGCACAATGCCGCCGCCGTTGACGAACCCGTCCTGAAAATTGAAACGCTGCTTGCCGTAAAGTCCTTTGAGGGTAACGCCCCGCGCCGGTCGGCTCACCACGCGGATGCCGTCTAGCGCGTAGTCCACTCCGAGCCCTCGGTCTTCCCAGGTGCGCAGCACCATGCCCGAGCCGAATTGCTCGTAAAAACTTCCAACGGTGATTTCAACTTTATCGCCGTTGTACTTAGCGTATCTGTATCCGATTCCCGTTCCCGACCAGGGGGCGCCTGCGGGGTAGCCCACGAAAGCGGGGACATAGGTTTCAAACCTTACACCGGTTTCGAATTTTCCTTTGGTGAGAATAATGTTTCCGAAGCCCTGCAGGGCCATTTGCTCTTCGGGCACCACGGCCGAAATATCGGGGTCGGGTCGGTAGTACTGCCCTTCCATGGAGAAGTTACCGTGTACCTCAAGGTCGTTTTCCTGCGCTTGGGCAGTAGCAATACATGCTGTAGCCGCGAGAGCCGCGAGAAGTATTTTCATCATTATTTATGATCAGAGTTTGTCCAATGTATCAATTAACAGACTAATTAGAGCCTGCCCGTAATGTCAAGAGGCTGATTCAGAAAGTTCATTATCAAGG